>NZ_LFVY01000009.1 GCF_001050155.1 Nitratireductor soli | reverse complement strand
GGGGCCTTGACCGGCGCCGGCGCCTGGCCCGATGCGGGTGCTGCAGCCTTGGCGACGCCACCCTTGGCGGCAGCCTCAACATCGGCTTTCACCACGCGGCCTTTTGGCCCGGACCCTGCGATCGCCGAAAGATCGAGACCCGCCTCCTTAGCGAGACGCCGTGCCAAAGGCGAGGCACGGACCTCTCCCTCCCCCTTGTGGGGAGGGTGGGCAGCCGCCGCAGGCGGCTGGTCGGGTGGGGGTGGCGACGCCTGCACGATGGCCGGCGCCCCATCGCCACCACCCCCCTCCGTCCGCTGCGCGGACACCTCCCCCACAGGGGGGGAGGAGGGTGCGTCCTTCGCGGCCGCCGCCTCGCCTTCCTCATAAATCCAGGCCACCGCCTGGCCAACGGGAATGTCGATGCCTTCCTTGCCGGTCACATTGCGCAGGATGCCGCTCGCCGGCGCGTCGATTTCCATCGCCGCCTTGTCGGTCTCGATCTCGAACAGGACATCGCCCTTCTTGACGGTCGCGCCTTCCTCGGCGAGCCAGGCCGAAATCCGGCCCGTCGTCATGTCCATGTCGACCTTCGGCAGAATGACTTCGACGGGCATGGTCAGCGCGCTCCCGTGACGAGATCGCGCGCCGCCTGGACGATGCCGTCCACCTGCGGAACCGTCGCCTTCTCCAGCTCCGGATTGTAGGGGATCGGCGTTTCCGCACCGCCCAGCCGCACGATCGGCGCGTCGAGATAATCGAACGCCTCGCTCTCGGCGATCATGGCCGAAACCTCCGCGCCAATGCCGAGCGTCTTCACGGCCTCGTAGACGCACATCAGCCGCGAGGTCTTGCGCACGCTGTCGATGACCGTCTGGCGGTCCATCGGCCGGACAGTGCGCAGATCGATCACCTCGATGTCGATGCCCTCGCCGGACAGAGTTTCGGCAGCTTCCAGCGCCTTGTGCACCATGATCGAGGTGGCGACGATGGTCAGGTCCCGGCCCTCGCGGCGCACATCGGCCTTGCCGATCGGCACGGTGTAGTGGCCCTCGGGCACCGGCCCCTTCATCTTGTAGAGCAGCTTGTGCTCGAAGATCATCACCGGATCGGGATCCTCGATCGCCGCAAGCAGCAGGCCCTTGGCGTCATGCGGCGTCGCCGGCTGGATCACCTTCAGCCCCGGCACATGGCCGAGCCAGGCTTCCAGGCTCTGGCTGTGCTGCGCCGCAGCCCCCGTGCCCGAACCCGCCGGAAAGCGCATGACGACCGGCACCGATACGGCGCCGCCCAGCATGTAGCGCATCTTGGCCGCCTGGTTGACGATCTGCTCCATCGCCAGCGTGGCGAAGTCTGAAAACTGGAACTCGAAGATCGGCCGCAGGCCGGTCACCGCCGCACCCACGGCGACGCCGGCGCCACCCAGCTCGGAAATCGGCGTGTCCATGACCCGCTCGGGACCGAATCGCTCGACAAGGTCGCCGGTCACCTGGAACGCGCCGCCATAGACGCCGATGTCCTCGCCCATCAGGAACACGCGCTCGTCGCGCTCCATGGCGATGGCCATTGCTTCCTGGATGGCTTGCGCGTAGCTCAGTTCGCGCGTTGCTGTCTCGATGATAGCGTCCATCAAGCCTGCTCCGTGTAGACGTATTTCTCCAGATTGGCGACGTCGGGCATCGGGCTTTCCTTGGCGAACTCGATTCCCTCGGCGATCTCCCTGGCGACGTCCGCGCGGATCGCCTCGATGCCGGCCATGTCGATGACGCCGAGTTCCTGAAGCTCAGCCTCGAACATCTCGATCGGATCGCGCTCGGTCATCCACTCCTCGATCTCTTCCTTGGTCCGGTAGCGGTTGCGGTCGCTCTTCGAATGGCCGCGATAGCGATAGGTCTTGCACTCGATCAGCGTCGGCCCTTCGCCCTTGCGCGCCCGCTCGGTCGCCTCGTGCATGGCCTGGGCCACATCGGACACCACATTGCCCTCGACGATGACGCCGGGCATGGCGTAGGCCGCAGCGCGATCGGCGATGTTCTTCACCGCCGTGGCGCGCTCGACCGAAGTCGACATGCCGTAGCCATTGTTCTCGCAGACGAAGATGACCGGCAGCTTCCAGATCGCCGCCATGTTCAGCGCCTCGTGGAAGGCGCCCTCATTGTTGGCCCCGTCGCCGAAGAAGCAGACGACGACATTGCCGGACTTCGTCTTCTTGGCGGTCAGCGCGGCGCCGACCGCAATCGGAAGCCCGCCGCCAACAATGCCGTTGGCGCCGAGATTTCCCGTCGACACGTCGGCGATATGCATCGAGCCGCCGCGTCCCCGGCAATAGCCGGTGGTCTTGCCGAAGAATTCGGCGAACATGCGTGACACATCCGCGCCCTTGGCGATGCAATGGCCATGGCCGCGATGCGTCGAGGTGATCTGGTCCTCGTCGGTGAGGCCGAGGCAGATGCCCACGGCGCTCGCCTCCTGGCCGATGGACAGGTGCATCGTCCCATGGATCAGGCCGCGCATATAGCTTTCCTCGGCCCCCTCCTCGAACTGGCGGATCAGGTGCATCTTGCGCAGCGCGCCGCGCAGCGTCTCATGATCGTAATGTCTGTATAAAAAGGGCAGATTGGCGCCGTTTGGTTTCTCGGCGCCGTTCTTGGCTTTGCCGGCCATGCTTATGCTCCTGTCGTGCCGTAGACGAGCCTGTCCTGCCGCGCGCGCAGCGCGGCGATCTTCGAGCCGGCCGGCGGCGCGGCGTTGTCGGACGTGATGAGCTCGCCCTTGGCGATGGCTTTGGTGACATTCCCGCCCTGCAGCAGACCGCAGGGAATGGCCTTCGCGGCGCGCGCTTCCTGTGCGGTCATCACCCAGGCGCGGTAACAATATTCACCAATCGCATCGAGTGTGTCGCCCGGCTTGAGATCCTTCTTGGCGACGGCGCAGACCTCGGCCACCGGCTTGTCGAGCGGCACCATGTCCGCCTTGCCGTAAAGCACGACACGGGCGCAGGTCAGCGGCACTTCGAGCGAGGTCAGGTGATAGGGGCGGTGAAAGGTGAAGTACGGGCCCTTGCCCATCTTCAAATCTTCCATGCGCTCGGAAATGCGCGGATGCGACATGTCGGCGACGACGAAGACGCCCGGCGCCACGCCCTTGCCGACGGAATAGTCCACCACGCCGACGCGTGACAGGACGCCGCCATCCTTTTCCGGCACCAGCACCGAGGAGAGTTGATCGAGCGTTGCCTTCGGGCCATGCATGCCCGGCTTGTCGGGGACGAGGCCGGTGGCGTTGGCGATCGCCGCCATCTCGACCATGGTCTTCGACCCGTCGACGAACTCGACCAGCATGCGCACGTTCATGTTGCGGCGCTTCGCCTCTTCCACATAGTCGTCGGGTATCGCGTCGATGTTGAGCGGGTTGTTCTTGCCCTTGCCGGCGGCGACGATGGGATGGCCCATGGCCGAGACGAACTCGATCAGTTCCATGCAGGAGGACGGCTCGTCGCCGGCGCCCAGCGAATAGGTGACGCCCAGCCGGTCGGCCTCGCTCTTCAGATAGGCGCCGATGGTGACGTCGGCCTCGACGTTCATCATGACAAGGTGCTTGCCGTGCTCCATGGCCTTCAGGCCGATTTCGGCGCCCACCGCCGGAACGCCGGTGGCGTCGATGACGACATCGATCAGCCCGTTGTTGATCAGCAGGTCGGCATCATCAGTGACGGCCACTTTGCCGGCTTCGATGGCGGCGGACATGGCCGACTGGCTGTCGACCTCCTTCGCGTGCCCCTCTTCCTGATAGGCGATGCTCACCGCCCGGGAGGCCGCCGGCACGTTCAGTTCTGATATCGCGCCGATCTCGATGCCGGACATGTGGGCGACGCGGGTGACGATGTCGGTGCCCATTTCGCCGGAACCGACAAGGCCGATGCGGATAGGCTTGCCGGATCTGGCCCGATCCTCGAGATCCCGGGCAAGACCGGTGAGCGCAACATTGGCAGGCATTTTTGACCACTCTCCCAGATGGACGTTTCCTCCATCAAAGGCTTATTGAACATATGTTTAGGTGTCAATACGAATGTCCATCAACTGCCGGCCTGCTCGAGACCCACTGCGACAGCCGGGAAACGGGCAATCCGCCACGACACGGGCCAAGGGACCTTCCGTTGGGGAAAGAAGAACCCTAACAATCCAGCATTTGTGAACGCTCTGTTTCCAATTTTTGATCTGATAGCGCGGAGTTGCGATCCCTAAATGAGGGTCACGGTCGAGGAATAACCCGAGACCGACATGTAATAGACGGCATCCCATGACGGGATTGCGACTGCCTTATTATAAGGTATCAGGAGTATTAGATATGAAAACCATCATTTCCGCAGCTATTCTTTCTTCTTTCCTCGCTGTTCCGGCGTTTGCAATAGAGCCGATCCAGGGAAGCATCACGTTTAACGGTCCTTCCCAGTCTACTCTGTCGACGACCCCGGTCGGCTCGGTGCTTCAGCACCAATTTACTTCGAACGGCAATGATTATCATGAGATTTATGTTGTCGGCGCCGACGGCCGCCCTGAACTGGTCAGCCGCACGGTCTCCAACAACAGCTAAACCTTATGCAGTGCATTCCTCCCATGCATTGCCAATCGGCCCGGGCATTGACCCGGGCCTTTTTGCATCCGGGTACCCCGCATCGGCGCGCCGAAGTCCGGTGGAATTCGAGTGGAGATCGAGTAAAGCCTCGTGCCGGGCGGCCGTCGGCCAAGTGAACCCACGGGTTACCTGAACGAAACCGTCAGTCTTTCCCCAATGATCATCTGGGCGATCATCTGGGCGATCATCTGTTGCGCAGGACGACGCAGGGCAAACCGCCATTTTGCAGCCGGCTGCAGATTTGTGCCGCCCTTGCCCGGCTGGGGGCGCCGATCCGAACGGCGTAGATGCCGCGCCACCCGCGCGGCGAGCGCACGCGGCTGACGACAGGTTCATGACCCGACAACAAAGCAGCGTGCCGCCGCCGCGCCTGTTGCCACAGCCGGATCGCCACGTCGCGGCGAAAATGACCCGCCACCTGGATGCCCCAGGGTTGCGTCGGCACGCTGGCCATCGCCACCACGGCGCGCGCATTGACCGGCAGCGCCTTACAGGCAACGCCGAACGGCTTGTCTCCATCGAGCGGTGGCACGGTCGCGGCATGCGCGCGGTCGGTGAAATTGTCGGCCGGCTCGCCAAGGATCGCCAGCACGTAGTTTTCCGTTTCGAGCGGCAGGAAGCCCCCGGCCGACAGCCAGCGGGCAACGCGGCTCTCGCCGGCATTGTAGGCTGCCGCCGCCAGGCCGAGATTGCCGAACTTCTTTTTCAGCTCCGCCAGATAGGCAGCCGAGGCCGGGATTGCCTGGACGATGTCGAATGCGTCTTCCAGGCCGCGCAGCGCCGCCGTCCCCGGCATGAACTGCGCCACCCCCTCGGCACCCTTCGGGCTGACGGCGTTGGGATCGAACCGGCTCTCCTTCCACAGGAGCCGGGCGAGGAACGCCGCTTCCAGCCCGTGCTTGCCGGCATGCGTCTCGATGAGACTGCACACGCGCGCCACCAGATCGGCCTGCGACGGCGCCGCGTCCTCGCCGCGCGCCGGGTCTGCCATCCACAGAGCCGGCAACAGGAACAGCGTCGCGGCAAGCCGCCCCGCGCGCCGGCGCTTTCGCGACCCGATGCCTGGATATTCCATAGAACAGACTCCATCTGCCGCAGGCAGCCTAGAGCATTTTGCAGTCAGGTGGAATCACCTGACGTCCGCGTAAATACGGAAAAACAATGAGATAGACGGTGCCCCCGGCGCAAGCCGGACAATTGGTCGGCGCTGCTCGTGCGGGCGCTAGTGGTCTGACCGAAACGGATGGTACCCATCCGTTTCGACAAGTCAGCCCACAAGCTGTTGATCTGGTGGGGCGATTTTTCCTGACAGATGGGGACCATCTGTTAGGATCGCACCACTAGATTCAACCGGTGCGCTCGTCCTCGTGCTGCGCATAAAGACCGGCAAATGTGTCGCGCAGGATGTTCTTCTGCACCTTGCCCATCGTGTTGCGCGGCAGCGCATCGGCGAAGATGACGCGCTTGGGCTGCTTGTATCTTGCCAGCCGGTCTTTCAACCCGTCGAGGACCGCATGCTCGTCGACCTCCGCTCCGGCGACCCGCACGACCACGGCGGTCACGCCCTCGCCGAAATCGGGATGCGGCACACCGATGACGGCGCTTTCGAAGACGCCGGGAAGCTGGTCGATCTCGCTCTCGACCTCTTTCGGGTAGATGTTGTAGCCGCCGGAGATCACCAGGTCCTTGCCGCGCCCGACGATGTGCACGTAGCCCTGCGCATCGACCATGCCCAGATCGCCGGTGATGAAGAAACCGTCGGCGCGAAACTCCGCCGCCGTCTTTTCCGGCATCCGCCAGTATCCCTTGAAGACGTTGGGCCCCTTGACCTCGATCATTCCCGTCTCACCGGTGGCGAGCGGCTTGCCGGTCTCCGGGTCGGTCACGCGAAGCGAGACGCCGGGCAAGGGGAAGCCGACCGTTCCAGCGATGCGCGGCCCGTCATAGGGATTGGAGGTGTTCATGTTGGTCTCGGTCATCCCGTAGCGCTCGAGGATGGCTTGCCCGGTCATGTCCTCGAACCGCCGGTGCGTCTCCGCCAGAAGCGGGGCGGACCCCGAAACGAAAAGGCGCATGTTGGCTGTCGCCGCGCGCGTCAGCCCGTCCTGCTGGATGAGCCGCACATAGAATGTCGGCACTCCCATCATCACGGTCGAAACGGGCATCAGCCGCAGCGCCTCCTCCGCCGAGAACCCGGGCAGGAAGTACATCGACGCGCCCGACAGAAGGACCACGTTCGACGCGACGAACAGGCCGTGCGTGTGGAAGATCGGCAGCGCATGGATCAGCCGGTCGGCGGAGGTGAAGCGCCAGCAATCACGCAGCGTATCGGCGTTCGACAGCAGATTGTCGTGCGTCAGCATGGCCCCTTTCGAGCGGCCGGTGGTGCCGGAGGTGTAGAGGATCGCCGCCAGATCGTCCGCCCCCCTTTTCTCATCGGCGAAATCGGCGGCCTCCTTGGCGGCAAGCTCAAGCAGCGACCCCGCGCCATTCTGGTCCAGTGTCTCCACGCGGGCGTTCGTGCCGCCGGTTATCGACAGCAGGCCCTCGCGCGTGTTCGGCGTGCAGACGACCAGGCGCGGTTCGGCGTCGCCGATGAAGTAAGCGAGCTCGGCCAGCGTGTAGGCGGTGTTCAGCGGCAGGTAGACCGCCCCGGCCCGCACGCTTGCGAGATACAGCATCAGCGCTTCGGGGCTTTTCTCGACCTGCGCGGCGACCCGGTCCCCCGGCTGCACGCCGAGCTTCCGCAACGCACCGGCGAGACGCGCCGACTGGGCGAGCATGTCGCCATAGGTCCAGATTCTGCCGTCTGCCGTCTCGATGAAAACGGCCTCCGGCCTGGCAGCCGCGCGAATGGCGTCAAAGAGATGATTGTTCATGAACTCGCTTCCTCGTCTGCACGTGTCTTCTTCGCCGCCTTGCCGCGCGCCGGCCCTTTCTCGGTCTGGGCTTGTACTGCGGTCCCTCGCTCGGCTGGCATCAGGCGGCGTATGGATGGCGCGGCGACCACCTCGCCGCGCCCGACGAACGCCTCATGATTGGTCTCGATGTCATCGAGCTTGTAGAGGTAGTTGACCATCAGCCCGTGTGCCTGGCGCATGGCGCCCGGCGCGGTGTCGCCAAGGAAATTGATGCGCTCGAGCCGCGCGCCATTGCCGAGATGGAAGCGGGCGACGGGATCGATGACGCGGCCGCTCTCGCTGCGCGCCTTAAGGAAGTACCAGGCGGCGGCGGCCGTCATCACCGGTTGGACCTCCGCCACCGCCTCCGCACGCTCGGCCCAATCCGCCTCATCGAGAAGCGTGAGCTTGTTCTGGCCGGTCGGCGCCAGCACCGACGGGTTTTCGGCCCGCCGCTCCTCGTCCAGCCATTCGGCAAAGCCGGGAACCGGCGACAGGGTGACGAAACTGTCGAGACCCGGCAGCTCGCGGCGCAAATCCTCCACCACCTGCTTGATCAGGAAATTGCCGAAGGAAATGCCGCGCAAGCCCGCCTGGCAGTTTGAAATGGAGTAGAAGACGGCGGTGGTGGCTTCGGCGGGGGGAACCGTCGCGCGATCCTCGCGCAGCAGATCGGAAATCCTTGCCGGCATGTCCCGGGTCAGCGCCACTTCGACGAAGACCAGCGGATCGTCGATCAATTGCGGGTGGAAGAACGCGAAGCAGCGGCGGTCTTCCGGCGCCAGCCGCCGCCTCAGTTCTTCCCAGCCGCCGATATGATGCACCGCCTCATAGCGGATGATCTTTTCCAGGATATCGGCCGGCGTCGACCAGTTGATCGGCTTCAGCATCAGGAAGCCGCGATTGAACCACGAACCGAACAGATGCGCGAAATCGGAATCGAGCGGCTCGAGGTCCGGCTCGGCGCGCTTCAGCGTCAACAGCGCCTCGCGCATGCCGACGAGCATGGCCGTGCCGTTGGGCGCCAGGTTCAGCCGGCGGATCAGCTCCTGCCGGCGCGGCTCGGCAGCCACGTGCAGTTCGTGCAGCGCCTTGGGATTGGGCGCGCTTCGGTAGGCGTCGATGGCTTTTTCCACCAGTTCGGTTTGCGGACCGAAGCGCAACAGCAGCATCCGCATGAACTGACGCTTCGCCGCATCGTCGCAGCGCTGCCAACGCTCCAGGATATCCCTTGCAAGCGCCATGCCCGACGCTTCTCCCCGGCTGGAAAGAAGCGTCTCGCACAGCGCCTCCATGTCGTCACCATCGCTGGCGTTCGCGCCGCGTGGCCCGAGCGCCAGAAACCGCCGGCCGCGCTCCGTGATGGTCTGCAGCATGTCGCCGAAGAACGACGCGGTGGCGTTCATTGGATTGCCCCCATCATCTGGTTGGGAAGCCAGGTGGCGATGTCGGGAAAGAGACACAACAGGACGATCGCCATGAACATGACCATCACATAGGGCAACGAGCCCCAGAGAATATCCCGCGTCGGAATCGTCGGCGCGATCGCGTTGATGACGAAGAGATTGAGGCCGATCGGCGGGGTAATCAACCCCACTTCCATGTTGATGGTCAGCACGATGGCGAACCAATAAGGGTCAAAACCGGCCTGGGTAACGATCGGAAACAGCATCGGCGCCGTCATGACGATCACCGCCACCGGCGGCAGGAACATGCCGCAAACCAGCAGAAAGACATTGATGACCGCCATCAGAACCCAGCGATTGACCTCCATGTCGGCGATGACCGCGGCAATGGTCTGGGTGATGAACAGGGATGAAAGCGCAAACGCAAAGAGCTCTGCCGCCGCCATGATCATCATGATCATCACGCTTTCGCGCATGGCCGAGCCGAAGATGCTGGCAATGGGGCGAAAACGAAACAGGCGATAGGCGAGGATGACCACCAGCAGT
Source organism: Nitratireductor soli (assembly GCF_001050155.1). GTDB lineage: Bacteria > Pseudomonadota > Alphaproteobacteria > Rhizobiales > Rhizobiaceae > Nitratireductor > Nitratireductor soli. Next base: position 231,921 of record NZ_LFVY01000009.1, on the reverse strand, counting down.
GTCAGGAACGCACCGGCGCCGGCCGCCTCGGAAGGCGTTGCCAGCCCACCATAGAGCACGTACAGCGTGCCGGCGATGATCAGCAGGAACGGCAGGACGCGCGGCAGGCTCGCCAGTTTTTGCCCGAGCGAATAGCGGATCGCCCGCGCGCCGCCGAATTCATACCCCTTGCGCCGGCAATCGATGAGCGCCCAGATCATGAACATCGCCGTCAGCATGATGCCGGGCAGAACGCCCGCCATGAACAGGCGGCCGATCGACGTTTCCGTCGCGATGCCGTAGACGATCAGCGTCACGGAGGGGGGAATGAGGATGCCGAGCGTCCCGCCCGCCGCGATCGAGCCGGTGGCGACCGAGTTCGGATAGCCGCGCCCGAGCATTTCGGGAATCCCCATCTTGCCGATTGCCGCGCATGTCGCCGGCGACGAGCCGGTCATGCCCGAAAAGATCGCGCAGGCGCCGATGTTGGAGAGCACGAGCCCGCCGGGCACGCGGTTCAGCCACCGGTCGAGCGCGGTGTAGAGATCGGCACCCGCCGGCGAGGAAGCGACCGCCGCGCCCATCAGGACGAACATGGGGATCGAGACATAGGCGATGTTGCCGATGCCCGAGAACATGGTGTCGCCGAGCACGTAGAAGATGTCGAAGCCGCTTTGCGCGAACAATGCGGCGAATGCGGCAAGGCCGAGCGCGAAGGCGATCGGCATGCCCGTTCCAAGCAGCGTGAACAGGACGGCGATGATCAGCAGGCCGGAAAGGGTTGAGCTCATCGCGTGGTCTCCCGGATGTCGAGCGTGTTTTCATCGGCGGGGGCATCGACCTGGCGGCTGGCGGGAAAGACCAGCGTGAGGATCTGCGCCACATATTGCAGGCAAAGCATGCCGAAACCGATCGGCAGGGACGCAAGCGGCACCCAGAGCGGCGGCGCCCAGACGCTGGAGTGCTTCCAGTTTCCCGCCCACGCCTCGTGGAACTGGATCCAGCACGCCACCAGCATGATGGCGCAGAACAGCAATCCCAGAAGACTGCCGGCGATGCGCAGCCACGCACGCGCCCTCTCGCCGACCATCAGCTCGACCACGTCGACGCCCACATGCCCGCCCTTCAGCAGCACGTAAGGCGCGCCGATGAACATGGCCGCGGTCGCCGAGAAGACGACGAAATCGGTTTGCCAGATCGTTGGTTGGCGAAAAACATAGCGCATGAGGATCATCTGGCAGACCACCATCATCGCCGCGACGATGAGGGCGGTCGACACCACCGCCAGCAAACGCGAAAGATTGCCGACGGCCCTGACATAGGCGTTTATCATTCGAGAATTCCTGGCTGCCGAGAAGGTCCGATGGCGCCGATGAGGCGCCATCGCGCTGACGTCTTGTTTTACCGCATCCACGCGGGCGTCAGGTGATTCCGCCTGACTGCAGGATGCTCTATTCGACGGCCAGCGCCTTCTCGATCAGCTTGTCTCCACCGGGAACGTTCTCGGCGAAATTCTTGTAGGACGACGTCTTGGCGATTTCGAGCCAGGCGTCGTAATCGGCCTTCGACATCTCCACGACCTCGACGCCGGCCTTCTTGTAGGTTTCGATCATCAGATCGTCGCCCTTGCGCACTTCCTCGTTGAAATAGGCCTCGGCCTTTTCGCCGGCGGCGATGAAGGCGACCTGCTGCTCTGGAGTCAGCTTGTCGAAGGTCTTCTTGGACATCAGCACCGGCTCGTACATGAACCACAAGGCATTCTCGCCGGGCGCGGTCAGGCAGGCGGCGTGCTCGAAGAGACGATAGGAGACGAAGCTCGCCGACGATGTGTTTGCCGCGTCGAGCACGCCCGTCTGCATGCCCGTGTAGATCTCCGAGGATGGCATCGAGGCGATCGACGCGCCCGCTGCCACAAGCATTTCCTCGAATGCCGGCCCGGCCGCGCGAATGATCTGCCCCTTCATCGTGTCCGGCGACGTTATGCAAGCCTTCTTCGAGGCGAATGCGCCTGAAAGCCAGGCATCCGATATGACGATCGCGCCCGCATCGTCGATGATCTTCTTGATGTCCTGCATGAAATCCGAATCGTTCAACCGCATCGCCCGGTCGAAATTGCCGACAAGTCCGGGCATCAGCGTCGCCGAGAATTCCGGGTGGCGGCCGGACGCGTAATCGAGCGGAAACGACGTCAGATCGAGCAGCCCGCGCGTGACCGCGTTCCACTGGTCGTTCGGCTTGTACAAGGACGAACCGGGGAAGACCTGGACCTCGATCCCGACATTCGCCGCGGCGACCTCACGGGCGATGAGCTGAACCATCTCATCGCGAATATCCCCTTTGCCCCCCGGAAACTGGTGGGACGCCTTCAAGACGGTTTGCGCATCGGCGCCGGTCGCTGCGAGCACGGCGATCGCTGCGCAACCCAGCATCCTCAATTTTGTTGCAAGTCTTTTCATCTTATCCTCCCTAATCAGCCACTCCACTGGCTTGACCGAACTGTGCGGGCAGGCTAGGTGGAATGTCAATAGTCTTGTATACAAGAAATAATTTCTTGCATTATTAGAGAGTCGGATTCGCAATGGCGGAGAACACGTTTCAAAAGCTGAGGGACGAGATCGAGAGCGACATCGTCACGGGCAGGTTCGCGCCGGGAGAGCGGTTGGACGAAATGCAGCTTGCCGCACGCTTCGGCGTCTCCCGCACCCCCATTCGCGAGGCGATCCTGCAGTTGAACGCAATCGGGTTGCTGGAAATTCGTCCCCGGCGCGGCGCGATCGTCATCGATCCGGCCCCCCAGCGGATTTTCGAGATGTTCGAGGTCATGGCCGAACTGGAAGGCATGGCCGGCGCCAAGGCCGCCCGGCGCCACACCGACAAGGATCGCGATGCGCTGCTGGCCGCCCACGAAAAGTGCGAACAGGCGGTGATCAGCGAGGAGACGGACCGGTACTACTACGAGAACGAGCTGTTTCATCGGGCGATCTACGCCGCCAGTCACAGCGGGTTTCTCGAGGAGCAATGCGCCACCATGCACCGGAGGCTACGCCCCTACCGACGGCTGCAGCTGCGCGTTCACAACCGGATGAAGGCGTCATTCGGCGAGCATGCGCGCATTGTCGATGCCATCCTCGAGGGCAACGCCGACGCGGCGCGCGACCTGCTTCGCGAGCATGTCGCGGTCCAGGGCGACCGGTTCAGCGACCTGATCGCCAACCTGGCAAAGTAGGGATCGGCCCGCCTATCTCCTTGTGTTTCCGCATTTATGCGGACGTCAGGTGATTCCACCTGACTGCAAAATGCTCTCTATCGACCGACCGCGTAGGCCTGCATCAGGCGCGGCGTCGCGGCGGCGTGCAACAGGCCGTTCTGGTCGCGTGCCGCGGCCACCATGCGCCCGATGCTCCATTTGGGCATGACGTCCAGCCGATGGCCGCGCGCCTCCAGATCGCGCAGCGTTCCATCCGGGAAACTCTCCTCGATCGCCAGGTGCCCCGGCTTCCGGTCGCGCGGAAAGAAGGAGCTCGGGAAATGCGCCGTGTGCCACATCGGCAGATCGATGGCCTCCTGCAGGTTCAGCCCGTGATGGACATGGCGCAGGAAGAACTGAAGCTGCCACTGTTCCTGCTGGTCGCCGCCGGGCGTGCCGAACACCATGTAGGGCTTGCCGTCCTTGTGGGCGAGGCTCGGCGTCAGCGTCGTGCGCGGGCGCCTGCCGGGCGCCAGGCTGGCCGGCAGACCCGGCTCCAGCCAGAACATCTGCGCCCGCGTGTTGAGCATGAAGCCGAGCGCCGGGATCATCGGCGAGGATTGCAGCCAGCCGCCTGATGGCATTGCCGCCACCATGTTGCCTTCCGCATCGACGGCATCGATATGCACCGTGTCGCCGCGCCGCGCCGAGCGCATGTCGGCCATGGTCGGCTCGCTCGAGGCCGCATTGGCGCCCGATATGCGCGAAAGCCGATCCAGCACGGCGGCCACCCTGCCATGCTGATCCTCGTAGCCGGGAATCGTTCCCGGCCGCAGTTCCAGCGAGGCACGGTCGCCGATCAGCTTGCGCCGCTCGTCATTGTAGGCATCGGACAACAGCGTCTCGACCGGCACGTCGACCTGGTTGGGGTCGCCGTAGTAGAACTCACGGTCGGCGAAGGCGAGCTTCATCGCCTCCGTCAGCACATGCACGAAATCCGGGCCGGTGGTGTCCATCGCCGCAAGGTCGATGCCCTTGAGCAGGGCGAGCGTCTGGAGGAACACCGGTCCCTGTCCCCAGGGGCCGATCTTGCTCACCGTGTAGTTGTGATAATCGTAGCTGAGCGGCTCCTCGTAGGTCGCCTGCCAGCCGGCCATGTCGTCGGCGGTGATCACCCCGCGGTGCCGCGTGCCGCTCTCGTCCATCACCGCGTTGGCGGAAGCAAAGCGTTCGATCTCCTCGGCGACGAAACCGCGATAGAAGACATCCCTGGCCTTGTCGATCTGCGCTTCACGGCTTCCTCCGGCCGAGCCGGCCTCTTGCAGGATGCGCCGCCAGGTGCCGGCCAAGGCCTCGTTGCGGAACAGGCCGCGCGCCTCCGGCAGGCGTCCGCCGGGAACGAACGCCGCCGCCGATGTCGGCCATTCCCGCTCGAAGAAATCCTTCAGACCGGCAATCGTGTTGGCCACGCGCGGCAGCAGCGGGTGGCCGTTTTCGGCATAGTGGATCGCCGGCGCCAGCACGTCGGCCAAGGGCAAAGTGCCGTGATCGCGCAGGAGCGTCATCCACGCATCGAACGCGCCGGGGATCACCGTCGCCAGCAGGCCGTTGCCTGGAATGAGCGACAGCCCTTCGCCCGTGTAATGCGCGATGGTCGCGCCCTTTGGCGCGGTGCCCTGGCCGCACAGAACCTTCGTTTCGCCGGTGCGGGCCGAATGAAAGACGATCGGCACCTCGCCGCCCGGCCCGACCAGATGCGGCTCCACCACCTGAAGCACGAAGCCGGCCGCGACCGCCGCGTCGAAGGCGTTGCCGCCGCGCTCCAGCATGGCCATGCCGGAAGACGAGGCCAGCCAATGGGTGGAGGTGACGACGCCGAACGTGCCGAGGATTTCCGGCCTGGTGGTGAACATATGGGGTGCTCCGATTTGCTATCAGTGGTCGCGCGGGTCGAGCGCGTCGCGCAGCCCGTCGCCGAGAAGATTGAAACCCAGAACCACGAGGAAGATCGCCCCGCCGGGAAAGACCGACATCCAGGGCGCCTGGCTCATGAAGTTCTTCGCCGTGTTGAGCATCGATCCCCAGGAGGGGTTCGGCGGCTGCTGGCCCAGACCGAGAAAGGACAGGCTCGCCTCGGCGATGATCGCCGTGGCGACGGTGATGGTCGCCTGCACGACGATCGGCGGCAGCACGTTGGGAAAGATGTAGCGGGTCATGATCAGATGGTTCGGAAGCCCGATGGCGCGGGCGCCTTCCACGTAATCCTCCGTCTTGATCGCCAGCGCCTGGCCGCGCGTCAGCCGGATGAAGATCGGCGTTGCCGACAGGCCGATGGCGATCATCGCATTGGACAGGCTCGGCCCGAGAAAGGCGGCCAGCGCGATGGCGAGGATCAGGAACGGGATGGCGAGCATCGCCTCCGTGATGCGCGAAATGACCGCATCGGCCCAGCCGCCGTAGAAACCGGCGACGAGGCCGAACGGCACGCCGACGAGAAGGGCGATCGAAACCGATATCATGCCGGCCAGCAGTGAAGCCCGCGCGCCATACAGCATGCGCGAATAGACATCCCGGCCAAGCTCGTCGGAGCCGAACCAGAACTCGGCCGAAGGCGCGTGGCGGATCGTCGTGAAACTCGCCTGGAACGGATCATGGGTGGAAAACAGCGGCGCCCCCGCCGCCAGCAGGACGAACACCAGAACGACCGCCCCGCCCAGAACGGCGCTGCGGTTGCCGACGAACTTGGTGATGGTTCGCCCGAACCGGCGCCGTGGCGCTATGGCTTCTGCCTGCATGCTCATTGCGGATGTCTCAGACGGGGATTGATGACGACATAGAGGAGGTCGGCGACGAGGTTCATGAAGATGAAGCCGACGGCGGTGCACAGCACGACGCCCTGCACCACCGCATAGTCGCGCGTGAACACCGCATCGACGATGAGCTTGCCGAAGCCGGGGATCGTGAACACCTGCTCGGTGAGGACCGCGCCGGCAAGCAGCTCGCCGAACAGCAGCGTCGTCAGCGTGACGATCGGCATCAGCGCGTTGCGCAGCGCATGCTTCAGGATGACCGTCTTGGGCAGCAGCCCCTTGGCTTTCGCCGTGCGGATGTAATCGGAGGAGAGAACGCCGAGCATCGCCGAGCGGGTGTGCCGCATCAGGTAGGCGGCCAGCGCCGTGGCCAGGACGAAGGACGGCATCAGCATGGTGCGCAGCGACTGGAGGAAATTCTCCGTCGGCGGCACGTAGCCGGAGGCCGGCAGCAACTGCCATTGCACCGAGACCACCATGATCAGGATGATGCCCAGCCAGAAATTGGGGATCGAGACGCCCGACAGCGCCACAACATTGGCGGCGTAATCCGTCGCGGTGCCTTTCTTGACGGCCGAGAGAATGCCGGCCGGAATGCCGATCAAAAGGGCGAGGACGATCGCCATCACCGCGAGCTGCAGCGTCACGGGCAATTTCTGCGCGATCAGCGTGGACACCGGAACGCCGGTCCTGAGCGAACGGCCGAAATCGCCGGTCAGCACATTGCCGAGCCACGCCAGGTACTGGACATGGAAAGGGTCATCCAGACGATATTTCTCGCGCAGGAAGGCGAGCACCTCCGGATCGCGCTCCTCGCCCGCCATGGTCAGGAGCGGATCGCCGGGAAGCAGCTTCTGCAGGCTGAACACGATGAGCGACACGAGGATCAGTGTCGGGATCGCCACCAGCAATCGTCTAAGCGTGAGTTTCAGCATCTCGGTTCGTTTGCTTTCCTGCCCGGCGAGACCGCGGCGGGGCTGCCGCCGCGGTCGCCGTTTGTCACTTGCTCAGCTGGACGCCCTTGAGGCGCACCATGCCGTCCGGATAGGCGGTGAAGCCCGAGACGGCGCCGGACAGAACGAAGGGCCAGGGCTGGTGATAGATGTAGATGATCGGCAATTCGTCCTGCAGGATCTTCTGCGCATCCTCGTAGAGTGCCTGCCGCTCCCCGACATCCGGCGTCACCCGCGCTGCATTGAGCAGCCGGTCGACCTCCTCGTTGCAATATTTGGAATCGTTCAGCGCCCCCTCGCAGGTGACGAACTGGTGCAGATTGCCGTCCGGGTCGACGCGGCCCGACCAGCCGATCTGCGAAGCCTGGTAATTGCCGCTCTTCATGTCCTGCTGCATGGCGGCGAACTCGGTCGGCCTCAGGCTGATGTCGAAGCCGGCCTCGGCCGCCATCGCCTGGATCAGCTCGTTGATGGCCTGCGTGGTCGTGTTGTTGCCGAAGCTGAGTTCGAAGGAGACGCGCTCGACGCCGGCTTCCGCCAGCAGGGCCTTGGCGGCTTCCGGATCGCGCTGGACGACTGGAAACGACGGGCTGTTATACGGGCTTGCCGCCGGGAAGGGTTGCTGCGCCGGCTCGAACAGCTTCTGGCCGACCACATCGTTGATCACATCGCGGCCGATGGCCAGCTGGAACGCCTGGCGCACCCGCTTGTCCTGGCCAAGCGGATTCTCGGATCGTTCGCCGCCTCCGGTGTTGATGGTGATGCCCTGATAGCCGAGGCCCGCCACCGGCATGAACTGCAGGGCGGCATCGCCGCGAACGCTTTCCGCGTCCGACGGGTTGAGGCGTTCGAGCATGTCGAGGTCACCGGCCCGCAGATTAGCGAGGCGGACCGTCGAATCGGGAATCGGCAGGAACACCAGGCGGTCGAAATGATGGGCGCCGGCGTCGCGATGGTCGGCGAATTTCTCCAGCACGATGCGGTCGTTCTGCACGCGGCTGGCGAATTTATAGGGACCGGAGCAGACCGGATTTGCCGCGACGTCGCCATCGAATGTGGCGGGCGACAACATCATGCCGGCGCGGTCGGAAAGCTGGGCAAGCAGCGTGGCGTCTGGCTTCGAAAGATGCAGGGCAACGGTGAATTCATCGACGACCTCGACGCTTTCGACGGATGCCAGCTCGCTCTTGCGCAGGCTGTCTTGAAGCGTGCGCGCGCGGTCGATATTGGCCTTGGCCGCCTCAGCGTTGAACGGCGTTCCGTCATGGAACAGGGCGCCCTCGACCAGTTTGAAGGTCAGCGTCTTGTTCTCGTCGCTCCAGGCCCATTCGCTCGCCAGTTCGGGCACGAAATTGAGCTTCGCATCGACGTCGATCAGCTTGTCGCAGAGCGAGGTGAAGACGATGCGGCCGACAAAGGTGCGGGCGCGATGCGGATCGAGCAGATCCGGATCCTCCTGGAGCCCGATGCGGAAGTCCTGCGCCCAGGCGGACGATGCCGCGAGAAGAGCGCCGGTCAGCACTGTTGCAAAAAGCGTTCTCATGATGGTTCCCCTTTTTTTGATGGTTGAGCGCCGGCCGTATGGTCGGCCGGCGCGGTTGCTGTTCAGCTCGAGAAATCGACGCCCTCCAGGCGGATCATGCCGTCCGGATAGGCGGTGAAGCCTTCGAGCGTTGCCTTGTGGGCGAAGGGCCAGGGCAGATAGAACAGGTAGATGACAGGCATGTCTTCCTGCAGGATCGCCTGGGCCTGGTCATAGAGTTTCACGCGCGTCGCCGGATCGGATCTGGTGCGCGCCTCGTTGAGCAGGCGATCGACCTCCTCGTTGCAGTATTTGGCGTCGTTGAGGCCGCCCTGGCAGCTGACATACTGGTGGATGTTGCCGTCCGGATCGACCCGGCCCGACCAGCCCGACTGGCCCACTTCGAACTCGCCGCTCTTCAGCACCGACTGCAGCGCCGCGAACTCGGTCGGCCGGAGACTGATGTCGAAGCCGGCCTCGGCGGCCATGGCCTGCACCAGTTCGAAGACCTGCTGCATGATCGTGTTGTTGCCGAAGGTCAGCTCGAACGGCACCCGGTCGAAGCCGGCTTCCTTGACCAGGGCCTTGGCGCGCTCGATGTCGCGGCTGCGCGAACCGATCTCCTCATTGTAGGCGAAGCTGGCCGGCGGGAAGGGCTGGTGGGCCGGCTGATAGGTTCCCGCTCCAACCACCTGGTTGATCACGTCGCGGTCGATGGCCAGGTTGAGCGCCTGGCGCAGCCGCTTGTCCTTGCCGAGCGGATTGTCGGCCTTCGCCCCGTTGGCGACATTGACCTCGATCGCCTGGTAGCCGAGACCGGTGACCGAGGCGAGCGTGATTGCAGCGTCGCCCTTCACCGTCTCGAGATCGGACGGCGCGACGCGTTCGATGATGTCGACATCGCCGGCCCGCAGATTGGCGAGCCGCACCGTCGTGTCGGGCATCGGCACGAAGGTGACGCGGTCAAAATGATATTGGTCGGCATTCCAGTATTCCGGGAATTTCTCCAGCACGATCCGGTCGTTCTGCACCCGCTCGACGAATTTGTACGGCCCGGAGCAGACCGGGTTCTGTCCAGGCTCGTTGTCGAATGACGCCGGCGACATCAGCATGCCCGCCCGGTCGGTCAGTTGTGCCAGGAGGCCGGCGTCAGGTCCCGAAAGCGTGATCGTCAGCGTCGAGGCATCGGCCACCGCGATGTCGGCGATCGACTTCAGCTCGCTCTTGCGCAGGCTTTCGGAATCCGTCCGCGCGCGGTCCAGATTGGCCTTCACCGCCGCCGCGTCGATCGGCGTCCCGTCATGGAAGGTTGCGCCTTCGCGCAGCTTCATGGTCAGGACGGTGCCGTCGTCGCTCCAGCTCCATTCGGTTGCGATGCGCGGGACGATGTCGAGCTTCTCGTTGATGTCGACCAGCTTGTCGCACAGCGAGGTGAAGACGATGCGGCCGACAAAGGTGCGCGCGCGGTGCGGGTCGAGCACGTCGGGATCGTCCTGCAGGCCGATCCGCAGATCCGCCGCCATGACGGAAGTGCTCGCCAGGAGCGCGGCTCCCAGTACGAGGGTTTTCAGAACGTTCATCGATACGCCTCCATTCATCAATCAAGGGCGGCCGCAGCGGCCGTTTCCTCTTCGCGCCGCGTCTGGTGGGCACGGTAAAGTTCAAGCCTCTCGGCGAGTTTGGCGCTGCCTTCCCGGACAGGCGCGGGGGGATTGGCGGCCGCCTGGATGTCGCGCCAGAAATGGCAGGCGACGACGCGGCCCTCGCCCGCCGTTTCGAGCGCGGGATGCTCCTCGCTGCAGCGCTCCTGCGCATGCGGGCAACGCGTGTGGAACCGGCATCCCGGCGGCGGCGCCGTCGGGCTTGGAATGTCGCCTTGCGGCAAATCATGCGCCCCACGCCCGCCGGGCACCGGCACGGGAATGGCCTGCAGCAGCGCCTGCGTGTAGGGGTGCAGCGGCATTTCGTAGAGTGCGTCGACGGGCGACATCTCCACCACCTCGCCCAAATACATCACCGCCACGCGGTCGCTCATGTGCCGGATGACGGCGAGATCGTGCGCGACGATGACAAGCGTCAGGCCGAATTGCTCCTTCAGGGTCTCGAGCAGGTTGATCACCTGCGCCTGGACGGAGACGTCCAGCGCCGAGACCGGCTCGTCGCCGATGATCAGCTTCGGTTCGCCCGCCAGCGCCCGCGCGATGCCGATGCGCTGGCGCTGGCCGCCGGAGAATTCGTGCGGATAGCGGTCCGCATATTCGGGGCGCAGGCCGACCACCCGCAAAAGCTCGGCGACCCGCTCGTCCACCGCCCGGCCGCGCGCCAGCCCATGCAGCCGTATCGGCTCGGCAACGATCGCGCCGACGGTCATGCGCGGGTTGAGCGAGGCGAAGGGGTCCTGGAAGATGATCTGCAATTCCCGTCGCAGCGCCCGCATTTCGCCGGCTCCGAGCTTGGTGATCTCGCGTCCCTGATAGAAGACCTGCCCCTCGCTGGGCTCGATCAGGCGCAGCAGCAGGCGCGCCAGGGTGGACTTGCCGCAGCCCGATTCCCCGACGATGGCAAAGGTCTCGCCGGCCGCAACCGAGATCGACACGCCGTTCACCGCATGGACGGTCGGCTCTGACTGAAAGAGCCCGCGGCGGCCGCCAAACCGCTTTGCCAGATCGCGCCCTTCGAGGATCGGCGTGGCGTCGTGCGGGGAATTGCTCATTGCCGCGTCCCCATCTTTTCCTCGATCGGCGCGTACCAGCAGGCAACGCTATGCCCCTCCGCCAGTTCGGCGGCGGGTGGAACCTCGTCCATGCAGCGGCGGTCGGCAAACGGGCAGCGCGGCGCGAAGCGGCAGCCCTTCGGCATCAGGTCGAGCGGCGGAACGGCCCCCTTGATCGTCGCCAGCTGCCCCTGCCTGCGGCCCAGCGAGGGAATCGAGCCGAACAGGCCGATCGTGTAGGGGTGTTGCGGGTTGGCGAAGATTTCAGAGACGGATCCCTGCTCGACGATGTGCCCTGCATACATCACGGCGACACGGTCGGCGACTTCGGCCACCACGCCGAGATCATGGGTGATCAGGATGACGGCGGTGCCCGTCTCTTCCTGGATGTGGCGGATGAGGTCGAGGATCTGGGCCTGGATGGTCACGTCCAGCGCGGTGGTCGGCTCGTCGGCGATCAGCAGGCGCGGCCGGTTTGCAAGCGCCATGGCGATCATCACGCGCTGGCGCATGCCGCCGGAGAGCTGGTGCGGATAGGCGTCGAGACGCTTGGCGGCGGCTGGAATGCGCACCCATTCGAGCATCCTCAGCGCCTCGCGGCGCGCCTCGGCCTTCGGCAGGCCCCGATGGCGCGTGATGCCCTCGGCGATCTGATGCCCTACGGTGAAGGCGGGGTTCAGCGACGTCATCGGCTCCTGGAAGATCATCGCCATCCCGTTGCCGCGCAAATTGACCTTCTCGCGCTCCGGCAGGGAAAACAGATCGCGCCCCTCGAATCGCGCCGTGCCGCTGAGGATGCGTGCCGGCGGCGAGGACAGGAGCCCCATCAGCGCGAGCGAGGTGACACTCTTGCCGCAGCCCGATTCGCCGACGATGCAGAGCGTCTTGCCGCGCTCGACGGTGAACGAGATGCCGTCGATGAGATTGGCCGGCGCGTTCGCCGAAAAGGTCAGCGCAAAGTTCTCGACCGCGAGAACGGGTTCCGAAGCGCCTAAGTCCGCCGGCGCCGATCCCGTGTCTGTCAGGGCCGTCGTCTGGCTCATTCGCCCGCCACCCTTCCGCTTGCCGGGTCGGCGGAAGCCGCCTCGTCCGCGCCATGCATGATCGCCTGCAGGTCCGCATTGAGGACGGAGAGATGGTGGCGCATGGCGCGCTCGGCAGCAGCGCCGTCGCGGCTGGCCAGCGCCCTGACGATCTCCTCGTGATGGCGATAGGAGCGCTCGCGCCGCGCCGGGGTTCTCGCCAGCGCGCGCGGCCGCCGCCAGTCGGGATCCTGCCGGATGCGCTGCGTGATGTCGAACAGCGCCAGCATCAAGCCATTGCCGGCACACTCGGCGATGCGGCGGTGGAAAGCGCTGTCCCACAATTCCCAGCCATCGTCGTCGCTGCTGGTCACCGTTTTCTTCGACAGGCGCTCCAGGGCGGCAATGTCGTCGCCCGTGCATCGCAGCGCCGCCATGCGCGCCAGCGCCGGCTCGATCTGCAGGCGCGCTTCCATCACCTCCAGCGGGTTGGTGCGGTCGGCGAGATTTCCGAAGAATTGCGGCTCGAGGACGGGACGACTGCCGAGAAAGGTACCCTTTCCCTGCTGGCGCCAGACGAGACCTTCGGCCTCCAGGACTTCCATCGCCCGCCGCACGGCGCGTCTGCCGAGCCCCATGGATGCGGCCAGATCCCGCTCGGGCGGAAACCGCCATTCCGTGTCCTGCCCGTGCTGGTGGACAAGCAGTCGTAGCTTCTCAAGGGCGATCGAAGAGTTCGAACGGGCGTTTTCGAGATTCAAGCAAGGCTCCCCCGGGAAACGAGACCTTTCCCCTATTGGTCCCCTTCATATAATTTCTCCTTTGCCCGGCTTGTCAAGGAGCGCTCCAGGGAAAGCGCGTCGAGTGTGCGTGACGACGCTGATGCGCCCGAAAGGGCCACTCCGGATGGCATGCCCCGGCAGGCGGAAAACAAGGATGCGGTTTCGACGCATGGATGCGAGAGGTGATGGCGGCTGTTCCGTTGCCGGAATGGCAAGGTTGGGCCGGCGGCTGCCGCAAACCCCCGCCTTGAGCGGTTCGGCATTTCCATGAAACGCTGAACCGCTCGATGTCTCTGTTTTCTCCGCTTTTGTGCGGAGACATGACGTGCATGCCGCCCGTTCGCACACGTTCCGCAGCCGCTTGTTGATTTTACGGTGGCCAAGGGATTGAATCGTCAGTGAGCTAGACCACGCGATAAAAAGATGCCATCCTCGATGATTGGATCAAGGATCAATCATTTGCGTGGTGTTATCGTTCAGACATGACAACAGTCGGCAAGCGAGGATATTCAAGTGCGGCCGAGTACGCGACGTCGGAGATTCGGCGCCTCATCCTGAATGGCGAGCTGCCTGCCGGCGAGCGGCTCGAGCAGGAACAGATTGCAGAGCAGCTCGGCATGAGCAGGCTCCCGATACGGCAGGCGCTCGACCGGCTGAAGGAGCAGGGTTTCATCGACATGCTGCCGCACAGGGGCGCCATCGTTGCATCCTTGTCGGTCGAGGACATGGTGGAGCTCTACAGCGCGCGCCAGCGCCTGGAGACCTGGGCGTTGACGGATGCCTGGCCGCATTACACGGCGGACGTCGTCGGCACGCTCAAGGACCATCTGAGCCAGTGCGAGGCGGCGGCGAGCAGTGGGGATCTGGACGGTTTCATGGCGGCAAACCGGGCGTTTCATCTTCAGATGTACGCGCCGGCGGGAAACCGGCACCTGCAAAGCATCATCGTGAAGCTTTACGATCTCTCCGAACGCTACCAGCGCACATCCTTGCGGCAGTCCGGACGCATGCAGCTCTCCAACACCCATCACGCCGAGATGCTCAGGGTGATCGAGGACAGCGACCTTCCGGGGCTTCTCGCGGCCGCAGAGCAGCACAACAGGGCCACCCGTCAATCGGTCGAGAGCAAGATCGACGCCTAACCTGACGTCCGGACGGACGCATGGCGCTCTAATGAGTGCCTTCCAGGACGGCGCCGATCTCCGTCAGGCGCCGGCGCAACGCGAAGACATCCGTGTCGCGGACATCGAATTCCGCGTTCCGCCCGCAGGCCATGGCGGCGGCAACGCCGCAAGCCTGTCCCATCGCCAGGCATCCGCCCATCACGCGCGCCGACGCGTGCGCTTCCCTTTCCGCCGAGAAGCAGCGACCGGCGACAAGGACGTTCTTCAGATTGCGCGGCACGAGGCAATCGAACGGGATGTCATAGGAGCCGCCGTCCGCCACGGGGATGCGGACCTGCCCCGTTCCCTCCTGGTGGATGTCGATGTGATGGCAACCCTTGGCAACGCCGTCCTCGCGCTTGCGGCCAACCCTGACATCCTGTGACGTCAGCACATAATCCCCGGCCACACGGCGTGTTTCGCGGATGCCCATCTTCGGCGCGAGGCCCGACAATGTCGCGCTTTCGAAGCCGGGAACGCGCTGCTGCAGGAATGACATGCACTGATGCACCTGCCGCATCAGCTCACCGAGCGCTCCGCTGAGCTCGCGGGTGCGCATCGGGTTGTCGAGGGTCACGCGCGTGCTGTTGATGCACACCTCGCGGCGGGCCTCGGAGGTCGGCTGAATCATGATCAGCGCCGTCGGGTAGAGCTCGCCGCCCGCAATCGCCTGTTCGAGCAGCGGGCCGTCTCCCTTGAAGAACACGCAGGGTTGTCCCTGCCGGCGTATCTCCTCGACCAGTTCCGCGTCGGTGCGGTTTCCCCTGATCGCCTCGCTTTCTCCAACGGCGACATACTCGGGATGACGGCGGACGAATTCGAGCAAGGCGGCGCTGTCGACGCCGGCCATGCGAAACATCATCGAAACCGGCTGCATGCGTTCCTCCTCGCCGGCGGGGAGAAATTCGCCGCCGCCCGCCGCGCAGATGTCGCCGTCGCCGGAACAGTCGATGATCACCTTCGCCGTCAGCAAGCTCTTTCCAGATTTGTTGCGCACCATGACGCCGTCGATCCTGCCGTCATGCATGACGATGTCCTCGGCGTAGGTGTGCAGATAAACCTCGACGCCGGCTTCATGGACGAGCTGTGGAACGGCGATCTTCATGATCTCCGGATCATAGGCGAAATACTGGATGAGCCGCCAATCGTTGAGCTTGCGCACAAAACCGCCCAGCGCCTCGCAGCGCTCCATGAGCTTGTCCAGGATGCCGCCGGAAATCTGCTCGCCGCGTGCATTGATCGCGCCGTCGATCGTCATGCCCGTCAGCAGTTCGCCGCCAAGCATGCTTCCCGCTTCGACCAACGCCGTGCGCGCGCCGGCCTCGGCCGCGCTTATCGCCGCCGCGACGCCGGCGCTTCCTGCGCCGACAACGACGACGTCATAGGGTTGGTGATCGATCAGACTGGACATGATTCAAGGACCTCGAGTTGAGTAAGCTTTCGAAGACTGGCTTAGCCGGCATAGCCGTAGAGGCGGGGCAACAGCAGAACCATGTCGGGAAGGTAGGTGGTCAGCACCAGGGCCAGTATCAGCGCCAGCACGTAGGGAAGCGTGGCGCGGGCGATACGGCTTACAGGCAGCCCGGAAATGTCGGCGACGATGAAAAGCGACATGCCGACCGGCGGCGTCACCACGCCGATGGTGAGAGCCAAGACGATGATGACGCCGAGGTGAACCGGGTCGATTCCGAGCTGCGTCGCGATCGGCAGGAGAATTGGCGTGACGATGACCAGGTTCGCCGAAGCGCTTTCGAACATCCCGAGGATGACCAGCACCACGAGGATGATGGCCAGCACCACGGTCGTGTCCTGGCTGATCGAAAGCATGCCGTGGGCGATCGCCTCGGGAACCTGTTCCACCGTCAGCCCCCAGGCGAATGCCTGGGCCGCGGCGAGAATCAGCAGGACCACCGCCGAGGAATGCACGGAGCGGATGACCGCTTCGACCAACTGCCGGACGCGCAGCTCCCGGAGGACGAAACCCAGCGCCATCACATAGAGCACGGCGGTTACGCCGGCCTCGGTCGGCGTGAAATATCCGCTCAATATGCCGCCGACAATCACCAGCGGAGCGGTGATCGGCAGAAGCGCTTGCCAGAAGGCGCGAGCCAGATTGCGCATGCCGGCCCACTCCTGCACCGGGCAATCCTCGAGCTTGAACAGAACCAGCAGGTAGATGACCGCCATCAGGCAGGCGCCCATGGCGAGGCCGGGCAGGATCCCGCCGAGAAACAGGTAGTCGACGCCGACCTCGGCGATGGCCGCGTAAAGGACCAGGTGGATGCTGGGCGGGATGATGGGGCCGATCGCCGAAGAAGCCGCGGTGATTGCGGCAGCGAATTCCGCCCGGTAGCCGGCCTTGCGCATCGCCTGTATCTCGACCCGCCCGAGCCCGGCGGCATCGGCGGAGGATGAGCCGGAGATCCCGGAAAAGATGATGCTGGCGATAACGTTGACATGGCCGAGCCCACCGCGGACATGCCCGGCAAGCGCCGAGGCGAAGTCGAACAGGCGGCGGGTGATGCCGCCGCTGTTCATCAGTTCGCCGGCCAGAATGTAAAGCGGAACGGCGAGCAGCGTGTAGTTGTAGATCCCGCCGATCAGGGACTGGCCCGCGACCGAGAGTGGAATGCCCGATGACAGGAGGTAGAGCACCGCGGCCACCAGAAAGGCGAGCGCCACCGGCGTGCCGAGCGTCATGAACAGCGCGAAGCCGCCAAGCAGGAGAGACAGGCTCATTTCGAAATCGCCTCCGGGGGACCAGCGTCGTAGCTGGAACGCCGGCTGCCGATCATCGCCAGAAGCGCCGATGCGGCGATGGAGAACATGCACCAGACCACCGGAAGCGATGTCAGCGCGCGCGGCAGGCCGAGCGTCGACAGCGTTTGCTCCCACTGCTTGTCCATCAGGTCGAGCATGGCCAGGCCGGCCAGGACGAGCAGGATCGCCAGCGCACCGTCGAGCGCCCGCGCGACGATGTTCGCCAGGAATGGCGGCATCGCCTCGATCACCCCCGTCACCCCCACATGCCCCCGGCTCTTGTAAATGGCGCTGGCGCCGATGAAGGTGAGCCAGACCTGCGCCAGAAGAGCCATCTCGCTCGTCCAGATCACCGGTGAGTTGAAGAACGAGCGCGAAACGACGCCGATGGCGGTCGCGCCGACGATGACGACGAGCGCGAGGCATGCGACCGCTATTTCGACGCGCTGGATCACGCGCCCGACACTGTCAAGGTTGATCATTGCGACCCCAATGAGAGTTCGATGCGGGCGGACGCCTACTGGCGCAGACCCTGAATCTCTTCGAACAGGCCGGCGTGCCACAGGCCGCGCGTCTCGAAATCCCGCGCGACGCCTCGCGCGCGCTCACCGAAGGGAGCCAGCGCGATGTCGGTGAACGTCGCGCCCTCGGCGGCCATCTTCTCTCGCTGCTGCGTGAACTCCTCCTCTATCAGGGAGGTGTAGAAATTGCCGGCTTCCAAGGCGGCCTGAGCCAGCGTCTCCCGCTCACCCGGAGTGAGCTGCTGATAGGCGTTCTCGTTCATCATGATGTTGAACGGCGCAAGGCCATGGTTGGTCATCGTGATGTGTGGGGCGACCTGGTAGAATTTCTGCGCGTAGACGGAACTCAACGGTGCTTCCATCCCGTCGACAATACCGGTCTTGAGCGCCAGAAAGGCTTCCGCGAACGGGATGATCGTCGGCTTGGCGCCGAAGGCCGACCAGGTGCTGATGAACGACTCGATGTCCGGCATGCGCAGCTTCTTGCCGTCGACATCATCGATTGACGCAACGCGCTCGCGCGTCAGCAGGACGCGTGGCAGGCGATACCAATTGTCGGCCAGGATGCGCACGTTCTTCTGCGTCAGCATCTGCTCCTTCATGGCCGCATACGTGTCGGATGCCTGAAACGCCTTGAGGTGATCGAGGTTTTCGAACACGAAGGGCATGGAAAGAACGGCGAAATCCTTCACCAGGTGCTGGTTCCAGTCCGCCACATTGGCGAACATGTCGATCGCGCCGGTGTTGATCATGTCGATCATCGAGCGCTCGTCGCCCAACTGACCGGCCGGATACACGGTGACCGTGACGGTTCCGTCGGATTTCTCCGATGTGAGCTCCGCGAATTTCTTCAGCGCCTGGATCTCGAAACTGTTGGGCGCATGGACGCCGCCCAGCTTCAGCGCGGCGGCACTCGCCCCGGAAAACATCATCGTGGAAGCGACAAGGACGATCGCTCCCAACCAGCCGAAATTGCCTCTCATAATCATCCTCCCAGATCACTGATTACGCTTCATGCGATAAAAGATCATGGATCAATGATCCATGTCAAGCATCGACAGGTTGGCACCGCATCGGACGGCCAAACATGTGGGCATGCAAAAGCGTCGACAGAGACGGCGCGCCGGATTCCGGGCAAGAACAGCCGGACCAGCGTGTCTCTGCCGCGCAGGAAGATGCGCAGGCATCAGCCAGGCCGCGGAAAGCGCGACGCTGTCTGGATCGGAACTTGTGGGCCTGGTTTTACCGGCGGGTGGTTGGTGGAGCTGAGGGGGATCGAACCCCTGACCTCGTCATTGCGAACGACGCGCTCTCCCATCTGAGCTACAGCCCCGTATCGCCGGTTGGGCCGCATTTAGGTCTGCCTCCCCCTGACTGTCAAGCGGCGAGTTGGCGCCGGATACCGGCGAAAAGCCTGCGCTTGAGCGACAGCGGTGGCCTTTCCGGGGCATCCGGCGCGCAGCAAAAAATCCCGGCAGGCTTGCCGCGCTCCGCTGCAATGGCTACATGTCGCAAAATTCGCGGCGCAGCGACAACGGCGGCATCGTCCCTCGCCCAAGCGCTCCGCCCCACATAGGCCCCACAGGGCCCCAACATGGCCTCCCACGCGGCCCAGGAGACCGGCATGATCGCGCTTATCCAGACCCTTGTCATGGCGCTCGACATTTACTGGTGGCTGATCATTGCCTCCGCCATCTTTTCCTGGCTCTACGCCTTCAACGTGGTCAACCCGCGCAACCAGTTCGTCGGCTCGATCGGCAACTTCCTGTTCCGCGTGACCGAGCCCGCCCTGCGGCCGATCCGCAGGATCCTGCCCGATCTCGGCGGCATCGACATCTCGCCGATCATCCTGCTGCTGATCCTGTTCTTCCTGCGCCAGTTCATCCTGACCACGGTCGCTCCGGCGCTCATCTAGCCCGCGCCTGCCGCAAGGATGATGGAGCTGCCCGCCTGCTGCCGAGCAACCGACGGCGGGCTGACGCTGTTCGTTCGCCTGACGCCAAAATCGTCTCGTGATGGCCTCGAGGGCATGGTCACGACCGATGACGGCCGCAGCCACCTCAAGGCGCGCGTTCGCGCCGTGCCGGAAGACGGCAAGGCCAATGCGGCGCTGCAAAAGCTCCTGGCCAGGGCGTTCGGCATACCCGCCGGCGCCGTTTCGCTGACCGGTGGCGCAACAATGCGCCTGAAGACGCTGGAACTGCGCGGCGAGACGGCGGCGCTGGCCGCCCAGCTTGCGCAACTGATCGCCGGCAGCCGATAGAAGCTGTCACCGAAACCCGCTATGATGGCGGCAGGGATCAGCGAAGCTAACGGGAGCATCGTCCATGCGGCTGGCACTATCCGCGCTTTTTCTCACGGCGATGACCGGTCTGGCCGGCGGCGCCGACATCGAAAGCGCCTATACGGAATTCGATGTCGAGAAGGATTGCGCCACCTTCGCCGTACCGGCTGAAGGCGAGGAGGGGGATTGGGCGAACGTCGTCTGCCCCGGCTGGCGCGGCTATCCGGTGCTGGTCTATTACGGCGATCTGCGCGAATCGGTCTTCTACGGCTTCCCGCCCGCCGGCGATATGGCGCCCCCGTGGGAGAGCTTCGCCGGCTTCAACCACACCGGGCCCACCATCGAATGGCGCATTCTCACCGAGGGACGCCGCCAGAGGCCGATCGCCACGATCCATCGCTGGTTCGTCGCCGACGCCGAGGAAACCGAAAAGGACATCGAGGTTCTGGTGGTCGAAAAGGTCGGCCAGCTTCAGGAGCACGACGGCTGCGTGATGGGCTATGTCATGGCGACCGGAAACGCGGACGCCAATGAAAAGGCCCGCCGCATCGCCGATGAGCAGGCCTTCGACTTCGCATGCGGCGCCGACCAGCCCGTGATCGACGCCGGCACGATTCCCCTGCCGACGCCCGCCGGCGGCGAATAGATCATCAGAACCGGCGTCAGCCGGCCTTCTTTGTCTTGGCCCGCTCGATCGCCTCGACGATCAGCCGGCGCGCCGCGGCGGCGTCCAGCCAGTCGCCGATCTTCACCCATTTGCCGGGTTCCAGATCCTTGTAATGCTCGAAGAAATGCTGGATCTGCTGCAGCGTGATCTCCGGCATGTCCGTATAGTTCTTGACGGTCTCGTAGCGGCGCGTCAGGTGCGGCGAGGGCACGGCGATGATCTTCTCGTCCTGGCCGGAATTGTCTTCCATGACCAGAACGCCGATCGGCCGCACATTGATGACGCAGCCGGGAATGAGCTGGCGCGTGTTGCAGACCAGCACGTCGATCGGGTCGCCATCGTCGGACAGGGTGTGCGGCACGAAGCCGTAATTTCCCGGATAGGTCATCGGCGTGTAGAGAAAGCGGTCGACGACCAGCGTCCCGGACTCCTTATCCATCTCGTATTTGATCGGCTGGCCGCCGACCGGCACTTCGATGATGACGTTGACGTCTTCGGGAGGATTATCGCCGATGGCGATGGCGTCTATGCGCATGGGAGGAAAAGCCCTTCATTCTGGCAGGTGGCGGCTGCCCTCTCCGGCGCGGTCGTCGCAAACGACCAGCCGGATGTGCAGCCTGGAAATGAATGGGTGCGCTTTATCGCGTCATGCGCCGCATGGCAATGCGAACGATGCTGCACTGCGAAAGTTTAGGGCAATCCAGGAAAAGTGGGAACCGGTTCTCCGTCCGGAACTGCGCAAAAATGCGGACCCCAATAGCCGAAGACTCAATCCCAGACGAAGGCCAGCTTGCGCAGCGCCTTGCTGTCGAAAACCTCGACCCCCTCGGCCACGTCGCGGCCGCCGGCGCCGGCATAAAAAGCCAGCGCGTTGCCATTGTCTTCCAGCGCCCAGACGACCAGGCCTTTCAGGCCGTGCGCCGAAAGCATCTCGCGCGCCGCCTTGAAAAGCCGCGAGCCCAGGCCGACGCCCTGATACTCGGGCCGCAGATAAAGCTCGTAGATCTCGCCTTCCTGCTTCAACTCGCGGGCGCGGTTGCGGCCAAGCGTCGCGTAACCGGCAATCTCGCCGCCGATCTCGATGACCAGCACCGTCGCCGAACGGCGAATCGCATTCGACCACCATTTCGGGCCGCGCCGGCCGATCATCCGGCTCAGCGCGCGATAGGGGATGATGCCCGCATAGGCGCCGCGCCAGGCGCTGTCATGCACCTCGGCCACCGCCTCGGCGTCCCTTGGTTCTGCCCGTCTGATGTCGATCGTCAGCGTGTTCATGATTTCTTAACCATAAACGCGCCGGCAGGGGGTGCGCAAGCATTAGAGCGCCCCCCTTTGCGGTAGCGCACAGATGGGCAAAACGGATCAGATCTCCGTCAAACGGTCCTCGATTTCGTTGCGGTTGCGCCGCCCGGCGGGGAAGTGTTCGCCAAGCACGGCGCCCACCCGACCGACCGCCTCGACGAAGCCGTCAGCCAGCGCGCCACGCCGCGCGTGGTCGAGCAGCATCGCCACCGTGTCGTTCCACACGGCTTGATCGACGCGCGCATCGATCTCGTGGTCAGCCACCACTTCGACATATCGTTCCGCTAGCGAAACGAAAATCAGCACCCCTGTGCGGTTCTTCGTCACGTGGATGTTGTGAGCCAGGAACTGCTTTTGCGCATTCTCGTGCGCCCGCCGGTATTTCAGCGCCCGCGGCACCAGCGCGGCGCGCAGGCCGGGCAGCAGGGTGACCAGGAGCACGGCGGCGGCAAAGGCCGCGAGTTGCGCCGAGGCGAACAGCACGGGGCTGGCGGCGACCCACCACGCATGCAGGCCAAGCGCGATGAACGGGCCGAGGATGAGAATCACCATCGCGACGATCAGGCAGGCCGGGTGGAGATAGCTGTCGCTGTCGCGCGCCAGCACGCAATAGATTTCGCCGCTTGTGTGCCGCTCGGCGTCGCCGATGGCCGCGGCAACACGGGCATGGTCCTCGGCGGAGAGCATCATTTCGCGTTTCTCCATCCTACCAGCTCCCCGAGGCCCCGCCGCCGCCCGACGATCCGCCGCCGCCGGAGAACCCGCCGCCGCCCGAGGACGAACCACCCGAGGACCAGCCGCCGCCCGACGAGCGGCCCCGCGACTTGTTGTAACTGACATCCATGCCCAGCCACCGATAGCGGCCCGGGCCGATCTTGCGGCCGAAGATTGGCGGCAGGATCGCCATGGCGAAACCGCCGAAGAAGAAAAACCCCCAGACCATCAGAAACAGGATCACCGGCCAGGGCAGGCTCTCATCGTCCTGCGCATTGCGCTCGGCGCGCGCCTCGAGCTCGGCTGCGTTGCCCTCCAGCACCATGACGATGTCATCGACGGCACCGCTGATCCCGCCGGCGAAATCGCCGGCGCGGAAGGCCGGCACCATGGTGTTCTCGATGATCAGCTTGGAATGCAGGTCCGTCAGCGTGCCCTCGAGCCCGTAACCGACCTCGATGCGCATCTTCCGGTCGTCCACGGCGACCAGCAGCAGCACGCCATTGTCCTCGCCGGCCTGGCCCAGCCCCCAGGCGCGGAACAGGCGGTTGGCATAGGGTTCGAGCGCCTCGCCATCCAGGCTGCTTATCGTGGCGACGACGATCTGGTCCGAGGATTTCTGCTCGAAGGCGGCCAGCCTGGCCGTCAGGGCTTCCTCGCTCGCCGCATCGATGATGCCGGCATTGTCGACCACGCGGCCGGTGAGCGCCGGCAGCTCGGCCGCCGATACCGCTGAAACGAAAAGCGCGAGGCCGATCAGCACAGAGAACAGCAGAAACCTCGTCGGTCGGCTGCCATGAGCGGGCCGGATCACCTCCCCCATCCGTGCGAACTCCGCTTAGCCGCCGCTGTTCGTGCCGAAATTCACCTGCGGCACCGACATCTTGTCCTCGGCGATGCTGAAGGTCTCGTAGGGCTCTGCGCCGGTGAACCAGAACTTGGCCCACAGCATCGACGGCAGCGTCTTCAGCGACGTGTTGTACAGGCGGACGGCCTCGATATAGTCGCGCCGTGCCACGGCGATGCGGTTTTCCGTGCCTTCGAGCTGCGCCTGCAACGCCAGGAAATTCTGGTTGGACTTGAGGTCCGGATAATTCTCCACCACGGCCAGGAGCCGCGACAGCGCGCCGGTAAGTCCCGACTGGCCCTCCTGGAACGCCTTGAAGGCCTCCGGATTGCTTAGCATCTCCGGCGAGATCTGCACCTGCGTCGCCTTCGCCCGCGCTTCCACCACGCCCTGCAGGACCTCGCGCTCCTGCGCGGCGAAGCCCTTCACCGTTTCCACCAGATTGGGGATCAGGTCGGCGCGGCGCTGATACTGGTTCAGCACCTCGCTCCAGGCGGCCTTGGCCTGCTCCTCCCGGGTCGGGATCGTGTTGAAGCCGCAGGCCGAGAGCAGCGGCAGCATGACGAACAGGGAGAGGGCGACCGAAAGGCCGCGCGAAAAACGGAAAGCAAACGGCTTGGCAACGGACTTTTCGGCAACGGACATGGAGCGACCTCTCGTCGGCATTGTATCTCGGCGATAGTAGAGCATGGTCCAGTGATAGGAAACCAATTCCGATCGCCCGGATCTTGCTCTAGGGTACCCTTGCTGTAGGGTCGGCCCGCAGCAGTATCAAGTGGATTGTGCCATGGCACGAAGACAGACGGACGATGACACCCGGGCCGAATCGCGCCGCATCCTCGACCGCGTCGGCCAGGAGAGCGAAAATTCGATGCTGCACCGGATGCGCAGGCATGTGGCGGCCGGCGATGTCGAGCGGAGCGACCCGATCGAATTGTGGGGCACGCGCATCGGCCGGTTCATCGCCATGGCCGTGCTGATCGCGCTGATCCTGTGGCTCATCTTCTATGTTTTCGGCGGGTAGCGCGGCATGAGCAGATCATCCATCGAGGGCGCTCCGCGTGCCGTCATCGTCATCTCCAGCCACGTGGCGCGCGGCAGCGTCGGCAATCGCGCTGCCGTTTTCGCCCTCGAGACGCTGGGCTTTCCGGTCTGGGCCGTACCCACCGTGCTGTTGCCCTGGCATCCGGGACATGGGCCGGCGACACGCATCGTACCGGATGCGGAACAATTCGCCGCTTTCCTCGGCGACCTGGAGAATGCCCCCTGGCTCGGCGAAGTGGCCGCCGTCCTGACGGGCTATCTGGGCGCTGCCGGCCAGGCCGATGCCATCGCCGCGCTGGTGGAAAAGGTGAAGGCGAAAAACCCCTCGGCGCTGTATGTCTGCGACCCGGTGCTGGGCGACAAGGCCGGTCTTTACGTGCCCGAGCCGACGGCAATCGCCATCCGCGACCGGCTGATGCCGCTGGCCGACCTCGCCACGCCCAACCGCTACGAACTGGAGTGGCTGACGGGCGCCAAGGCGCCGGACACCGCCGCCGCCATCGCCGCCGCGCGCAAGGCCGCTCCGGCGCGCATGCTGGTGACATCCGCGCCGACCGGCCATGACGGCCGGCTGGCCAATCTGCTGGTGACGCGCGACAGCGCCCTGCGCGCCGAACACGACGCCATCGCCCGGGCGCCGAACGGCACCGGCGACCTCACGGCCGCCTTGCACCTGGCGCACACATTGCGCGGCCTCGATGCCGGCCGGGCGCTTGCGCTGACGACAGGGTCCGTGGTCGAAATTCTCGGCAAGGCCACGGCGCGTGGCGCCGACGAGTTGATGCTGGAAACCGACAGGCCGAGCCTCAGCCAGCCGCAAACCGCGATCGACGTGGAGGCCGTGCCGCAGCCCGCCGCCCAGCCGGCCTGAACGCACATTGCCAAACACGGCAGGGCGAGCGGCCTTCGCCAGATTGCCCTGCAAACCGCATTGCCTGCCGCGCCGTTTCCCGCTATTTCGCATTCCATGACCCATCTGCCTGAACGGCTTCTCGCCGGCTATCGCAACTTCATGGCCGGGCGTTATTCCGCCGAAAGCGGCCGCTATCGCTCCCTGGCCAAGGATGGCCAGTCCCCCCAGACCATGGTAATCGCCTGTTGCGATTCGCGCGCCGCGCCGGAAACGATCTTCGATTCGGGCCCCGGCGAGCTCTTCGTGGTGCGCAATGTGGCCAATCTCGTGCCGCCCTACGCGCCCGATGGCCAGCATCACGGCACCTCGGCGGCGCTGGAATTCGCCGTCCAGAGCCTGAAGGTGAAGAGCATCGTCGTCATGGGCCACGGCCGCTGCGGCGGCATCGGCGCAGCACTCAACCCATCGGCCGAACCGCTGTCGCCCGGTGATTTCATCGGCAAATGGATGGGGCTGGTGGCGCCCGCCGCCGAGGCGCTGTCGGGCAATCAGATGACCGACGCCGAGCGGCAGACCGCGCTGGAACGCATTTCGATCCGCTACCAGGTGGCCAATCTGCGCAGCTTTCCCTGCGTGAAGATCCTCGAGGACAAGGGACGCCTGACGCTGCACGGCGCCTGGTTCGACATTTCGAACGGCGAACTCTGGGTCATGAACCCGGAAACCGGTGATTTCGAGCGGCCGCCGCTGGATTGATAAGTCCGCCTAGACCGGTTCAGCGTTTCATGGAAACGCTGAACCGGTCTATCTCTTTGTTTTTCCGCATTTATGCGGACGTCAGGTGAAACCACCTGACTGCAAAATGCTCTACACCGGTCCGGACGGCGTCGGATGGACCGCCGTTGCCAGCGCCGGCTCCGGCAGACGATGCCAGATCAGCCAGGCGACGATCGCCATCGCGCCCAGCGTCGGGATGATGATCGCCATGCCGAGCACCGGATCGCCGATCAGCGCCGCCAGCGTACCGCCCAGAAGACCCGCGCCCATCTGCATGAAGCCGGTCAGCGACGAGGCTGATCCGGCAATGCGCGGGAATGGCGCCAGCGTCGCCGTCATCATCGCCGGCGTGACGAAGGAAATGCCGAAAGCATAGATGCCGACCGGTCCCATCACGCTGAGGAAGGTCAGCGGCAGCAGGGTCAGCGACAGCGCCACGGCGATGCTGCCAATGCCGATGAAGACCAGCCCCACCGGCACCAGCCGATAGGCCCCGTAACGCTTCATCAGCTGCCGCACAATCAGCGAGCCGGTGAAATACATGCCGGTCTGCGCCAGCATGCCGATGCCGAACTGCGACGGGGACAGGCCCACCCGCCCCATCAGGATGAACGGCAGGACCGTCGCTTGCGTGTAGAGCGCGCCGACCGCGCCAGCGATGACGACGCTCGACAGCATGAAATAGCCGCTGCGCAGCAACAGGCCGTAGGAATGGATCAACGCGGCGGGCCGGATGCGCGACAGGTCGCGCTCTACCGTCTCGCGCATGCAGAAATGGACGACCAGGACGACGGCGCAACCGGCGGCGAGCATCAAGACGAAGATGGCGTGCCAGCCGGCGATCTCCATGGTCAGACCGCCCAGCGTCGGCGCGAAGGCCGGGCCGACGGCCAGGATGATGCCGATCAGATTCATGATGCGCGCCGAGCGTTCATGCGTGAACAGGTCACGCACGATGGCCCGCGACACCGCGACGCCGACGGCGGCGCCGACACCCTGCAGGAAGCGCGCCGCGATCAGCACCTCGATCGTCGGCGACAGCAACGCGATCAGGCTGGCCACGGCATAGATGCCCATGAAGGCGAATGTCACCGGCTTGCGCCCAAGCCCGTCGGACAGCGGGCCGCAAAAGAGCTGCGCCAGCGCAAAGCCGGCAAAATACAGCGACAGCGTCATCTTCACCGCCGCTTCCGTCGTGCCGAAAGCCCGCACGATCTCCGGCATGGCCGGGGTGAACAGCGCCATCGAAATGGGGCCGATGGCCACCAGCATCGCGCCGACCAGGCTCACCCGGCGTTCGCTCATCAGCGGGGCTGTCGCCGCGGGCTGCAACGGTTCAGGCCGATCGTTCATGCGACAGCCTCCTGCGGCCGCTGCCCGGCCAGATTGCCACGCACGGTCTTGAGCAGAGCAAGCAGCGCATCCCACTCGTCGCTGGAGAAGGCGCCGGCCGCCTTGCGCCGGACCTGTGCCGCGACAAGCGCAACGGCATCGAGCACCGCGCCGGCATCCTCCGTCAGTTCCACCAGCTTGGCGCGGCGGTCCCTTGGGTCGCCGACCCGAACCACCAGTCCGCGCGCCTCCAACCGGTCGAGATAGCTGCTCAGCGTCATCGCCTCGACGCCCATGCGCTCGGCCAGCACGTTCTGCCGGACGCTGCCGGCGCGCGCCGCATGGGACAGTGTCCGGGCCTCGCCCGCCGTGACGCCTATGCCGGCTTCGGCAATGGCGCGATCCATTTCGGCGCGGATCAGGCGGGAGATGTCCGTGATGAGGAAGCCGAAGGATTCCGTGTTGACGCGGTGAGGCATGGCGGGTCACCAATGTACTAAGGTATACTTATTATAAGTCATACATATGATTTTGCCGCAACGGCGTCAACGTCTGCCCATTGCGCTCTCCGCCGGCCACGCCTACATCGCAAGATGCGTATCGATTGTCTCTCGTCCTGGAACCCCGCCCTGGAACCCACCATGCAAAAGACCGCCGCCACGACCCTCGCGGACAGCCCGCTCGCCCAATGGAACGGCCCGCTCGGCCTGCCGTCGTTTTCCGCCTTCGATGACGCCGCCTTTGCGCCGGCCTTCGATGCCGCCCTGGCGGCGCACACGGCCGAGATCGCCGCGATTGCCGACAATCGCGAAGAGCCGACCATCGAGAACACGCTTGCCGCGCTGGAACTAGCCGGCGACGCCCTCTCAAGGGTTGCCGCCATTTTCTGGTGCCGCGCCGGCGCCCACACCAACGAAACCATCCAGGCGCTGGAGCGCGCGATTTCGCCGCGCATGGCCCGTCACTTCTCGGCGATCGTCATGAACGCGGCCCTGTTCGCCCGTCTCGACCGGCTCTACCAGGAACGCGACACGCTGAAGCTCGATGCGGAAACGGCGCGCGTCCTGGAGAAGACCTGGAAGCGTTTCGTGCGCGGTGGTGCGAAACTCGGCGAGAACGACAAGGCGCGACTCGCGACGATCAACGAGGAACTGGCCGGACTGGGCGCGCGTTTCGGCCAGAACGTGCTTGCCGACGAAAGCGGCTGGGCGCATTTGCTCGACGAGAGCGATCTCGACGGCCTGTCGGAAGCACTGAAAAGCGCCATGGCGGAAGCGGCCGGTTCGCGCGGCCATCCGGGCCGCTACGCCGCCACCCTGTCGCGCTCCATCGTCGAACCCTTCCTCGCCTCCTCGCAACGCCGCGACCTGCGCGAGAAGGTGTTTACCGCCTTCACCCGGCGCGGTGAGAATGGCGGCGAGACGGACAATGCGGAGACGGTGGCAAGGACGCTGCAACTGCGCGCCGAGAAGGCCCGACTGCTCGGCTACGACACCTATGCGGCGTTGAAGCTCGACGACACCATGGCCAAGACGCCGGACGCCGTGCAGGCGCTTCTGCAGCCCGTCTGGCACAAGGCGCGCGAGAAAGCCGCCGAGGACGAGAAGGAACTGGCCCGCCTCGCCGCCGGCGAAGGCCACAACCACGCCATCGCCCCCTGGGACTGGCGCTATTACGCCGAGAAGCGGCGCGCCGAGCGCTTCGCCTTCGACGAGGGCGCGCTAAAACCCTATCTGGCGCTGGAGAACATCATCGCCGCCGCCTTCGATGTGGCGGGCCGGTTGTTCGGCCTGACCTTCGAGGAGCAGAAGGGCGTCGCGGCCTGGCACGAGGACGTGCGCGTCTTCACCGTCCGCAACGCCGACGGCTCGACGCGCGGCGTGTTCCTGGCCGACTATTTCAACCGTCCCTCCAAGCGCTCGGGCGCCTGGATGAGCGCGCTGCAATCCGGCTACAAGCTCGGCGAGGGGCAGACGCCGATCATCTACAATGTGATGAATTTCGCCAAACCGCCGAAGGGCCGGCCGGCGCTCCTGTCGGTCGACGAGGCGCGCACGCTGTTTCACGAATTCGGCCATGCCCTGCACGGCCTTCTGACCGAGGTGACCTGGCCGTCGATCTCCGGCACCTCCGTTTCGCGCGACTTCGTCGAACTTCCCTCGCAGCTTTACGAGCACTGGTTCACCGTGCCGCAGGTGCTGCGCAAATTCGCCGTTCACCATGAGACCGGCGAGCCGATGCCGACGGAATTGCTCGACAAGATGCTGGCGGCGCGCACCTTCGATGCCGGTTTCGCCACCGTCGAGTTCACCGCCTCGGCGCTGGTCGACATGGCGTTTCACAGCGCCGGCGAAGCGCCCGGCGACCCGCTGGCCTTCGAGGCCGCCACCCTGGCAGCGCTGGACATGCCGGACGCCATCGTCATGCGCCACCGCACGCCGCATTTCCTGCATGTCTTCGCCGGGGATGGATACTCAGCCGGCTACTATTCCTACATGTGGTCGGAAGTGCTCGACGCCGACGCGTTCCGCGCCTTCGAGGAGGCGGGCGATCCGTTCGACAAGGCGACGGCGGAAAAACTGCGCCGGCACATCTACTCGGCCGGTGGTTCGGCCGACCCGGAAGATCTCTACAAGGCTTTCCGCGGCCGCCTGCCGACTCCCGAGGCGATGATGGAGAAGAAGGGTCTGGCCTGATCCCGCCTGGGCTAGTGGGCTGACCGTCACACAATCTTCAGAAAGCCGTCATGCGGCCGATAACCGGCTGCAACAATCACCGCCGAGATTGCCTCCCACGAATCATGCAAATCGAGGGAGACTGTCATGACGTCCTTTGCAGTGAGTACCCGCCGCAAGTTCCTTGTCGGCACCGGCGCAACGGCCCTGGCCACCACGCTTGGCGGGCTGGCCATGCCGGCCATTTCGCGCGCCGCAGGCCGCCCTGTCTTCACGCACGGCGTGCAGTCGGGCGATGTCGACACGACGAGCGGCATGATCTGGACGCGCACCGACCGGCCGGCCCGCATCGGCTTCGAGGTTTCCACGACGGAGAGCTTCGCCGACCCGCTGCGCCTGCCGTCCATGGACGCGCTGCCGGAGAGTGACTTCACGGTGAAGCGCCTGCTGGACGGCCTCACCCCCGACCAGGAATTCTTCTACCGCATGGTGGCCGTCGATCTCGACGATGTCTCGGCATCCTCGGAGCCGATCACCGGCCGCTTCCGCACCGCGCCGTCGGCGCGCCGCGACATCCGCTTCACCTGGTCGGGCGACACGGTGGGCCAGGGCTGGGGCATCGACGAGACCGGCATGAAGACCTATGCCACCATGGCCGGGCACCAACCCGACTTCTTCCTCCATTCCGGCGACACCATCTACGCCGACGGCGCGATCGAGAAGGAGGTGGAGCTGAAGGACGGCTCCAAATGGGTCAACAAGATCGTCACCGAGGAGAAGAGCAAGGTCGCCGAGACGCTGGACGAGTTCCGCGGCCAGTGGAAGTATAACCTGATGGACGAGCATGTGCTGGCGCTGAATGCCGTCTGCCCGACCTTCTTCCAGTGGGACGATCACGAGGTCATCAACAACTGGTCGGCCTCCAAGGACCTGACCGCCGACGACCGCTACACGGTCAAGTCCGTGCCGCTGCTGCAGGCGCGCGCGGCGCGTGCCTTCCATGAGATGACGCCGATCCGATACACGCCCGCCGAGCCGGGTCGCGTCTACCGCAAGATCGCCTACGGGCCGATGCTCGACGTGTTCTTCCTCGACATGCGCTCCTATCGCGGGCCCAACACCCCGGGGATGGAGGAAACGCTTGCAGACGAGGTGCGCATCCTCGGCGTGCAGCAGATGCAATGGCTGAAGCGCGAGCTGGCCAGTTCGCGCGCCACCTGGAAGGTGATCGCCTCCGACATGCCGATCGGCCTGGTGGTGCGCGACGGCGACAACATCGAGGCCGTCGCCAATGGCGACGATGGCCCGGCCAAGGGGCGCGAGATGGAAATCGCCGATCTCCTGCGCTTCATCAAGAACGCCGGCGTCGAGAACACGGTGTGGCTGACCGCCGACGTGCATTACACGGCCGCCCACTACTACAACCCGGACAAGGCGCAATTCCAGGATTTCAACCCGTTCTGGGAGTTCGTCTCCGGGCCGTTGCATGCCGGCACGTTCGGCCCCAACGATCTCGACCAGACCTTCGGCCCGGAGCTGAAATATGTGAAGGCGCCGAGTGAGGAGCAGGGCGCCAACCTGCCGCCATCGGCGGGCTTTCAGTTTTTCGGCCTGGTCGACATCGACGCGGCGACCGAACAGATGACGGTCCGCCTGATGGATCGCGATGACAACGAGCTCTACAAGATGACGCTCGACCCCGTGCGTACCGCTTGATTGCCGGACCGCCGCATTGCAGCCGGGGCGTTCACCGCCCCGGTTTTTTGTTGCTTGTTTCCAGCAAATGCGACGATCACATCGCCTGATTACGCCTTATGACGGAAAATCATACCCAATTGGTCGCAGTTTGCGAAATTGCTTCGTCGCGCGAACGCCGTTAACTAGCTTTCGAACCAGGTGAGATCGTGGAGACGACGATGCATCAGACGCGCGACGAGCAACCGACGGCCATTGCCGCCGGCGATGGGGGCAAGCCCCAGGTCACCGTCTTCTTCGACAAGCGCACCTTCTCGGCGCAATATGTCGTCGCCGATCCGGCGAGCGGCAAATGCGCCATTGTCGACCCGGTTCTCGATTTCGACGAGAAATCGGGCGCGACGGCAACCGGCAATGCCGACCGCCTCCTCGCCTTCATCCGCGACGAAGGTCTGGCATTGGAGTGGATCCTCGACACCCACCCGCATGCCGACCACTTTTCCGCCGCCCGCTATCTCAAGGAAAAGACCGGTGCGCCGACCGCCATCGGCGCTCAGGTGGTTGAGGTCCAGAAGCTCTGGAAAACCATCTACAACTGGCCTGACCTGCCTGCCGACGGGTCGCAATGGGACCGGCTGTTCGCCGATGGCGACACGTTCACCATCGGCACATTGCCGGCGCGGGTGCTGTTCTCGCCGGGCCACACACTGGCCTCGATCACCTATGTCGTCGGCGATGCCGCTTTCGTCCACGACACGCTGTTCATGCCCGATTCCGGCACGGCGCGCTGCGATTTTCCCGGCGGCAGCGCCAGCCGGCTGTGGCGGTCGATCCAGGACATCCTCTCGCTGCCCGGCGAGACCCGCATTTTCGTCGGGCACGACTATCAGCCCGGCGGCCGCGCGCCGCGTTTCGAAAGCACCGTCGCCGAGCAGAAGGCCACCAACATCCACATGGCGAAATGCGCCACGGAGGCGGATTTCGTCGCCTTGCGCGAGGCGCGCGACGCCACGCTGCCGATGCCCAAGCTCATCCTTCACGCGCTGCAGGTGAACATCAATGGCGGCCGCCTGCCGCAGCCGGAAGCCAATGGCAAGCGCTACCTGAAATTCCCCCTCGACGCGTTGGACGGCGCCGCCTGGGGATAGGGCTCAAGCGGCTTCGCTCGGCGCCGGCATGACCTCCTCGGCGATGCGTGGCCCGAGCTTCTGTTCAGCCAGGTAGAGATCGTAGCTCGTCTGCATCTTGAGCCAGAACTCGGCGCTGTTGCCGAAGTAGCGGGCAAGCCGCAATGCCGTGTCCGGGGTGATGGCTCGCTTACCGTTCAAAACATCGGTAATGCGGCCGGACGGCACACGCAGGGCAAGCGCCAATTGGTTCGCCGACATTTCGCGCGCTTCCAACTCACTCTTCAGGATTTTCCCAGGGTGCACCATTCTCATGAATCAACTCCTTCAGTGATAATCGACGACCTCGACGTCCCATGCGTGGCCCTCCGAAAACCGAAAGACGAGCCGCCATGGTCCGTTTATCGTCATCGCCCACTGCCCTTTGCGGTCAGCCTTCAGCTTGTGCAGGTTGAATGACTTCAAGGGGCTCAAATCTTCCAACGAACCGGCATTGTGCAATGCTGTCAGCAACGCATCTGCCTTGTCGGCGTCCAT
Organism: Nitratireductor soli; assembly: GCF_001050155.1. Classification (GTDB taxonomy): domain Bacteria; phylum Pseudomonadota; class Alphaproteobacteria; order Rhizobiales; family Rhizobiaceae; genus Nitratireductor; species Nitratireductor soli. Next base: position 198,655 of record NZ_LFVY01000009.1, on the reverse strand, counting down.
CCCCGAAAACTTGCTTTTGCCGGTTTCCGCAAACCGCCGCGTCGCGCTGTTGCCCCACGTCCGGATCATACGCGAAGAATACTACGCTTAACGTACAACGCCAAGCGGCAAACCATTGCACCCTTTCGCATCTGCAAAAAACCCTGTAAGAGCGCGGCGAAAGAAACAGGCTGCGCTTGTCCTTGCGCGCCCCGCCGACCCCAAAGAGCGACCATGAAACTGCGCAACATCGCCATCATCGCCCACGTCGATCATGGCAAGACGACACTCGTTGACGAACTTCTGAAGCAATCCGGCGCCTTCCGCGAGAACCAGCGCGTGGCCGAGCGCGCCATGGATTCCAACGACCTGGAAAAAGAACGCGGCATCACCATCCTGGCCAAGGCGACCTCGGTCGAATGGAAGGAAACCCGCATCAACATCGTCGATACGCCCGGACACGCCGATTTCGGCGGCGAGGTGGAGCGCATCCTGTCGATGGTCGATGGCGCCGTGCTTCTGGTGGATGCCGCCGAAGGGCCCATGCCGCAGACAAAATTCGTCGTCGGCAAGGCGCTGAAGGTCGGCCTGAAGCCGATCGTCGCGATCAACAAGATCGACCGCCCAGACGCGCGCGCCGACGAGGTCATCAACGAGGTGTTCGACCTGTTCGCGGCGCTCGACGCGACCGACGAGCAGCTCGACTTCCCGATCCTCTACGGCTCGGGCCGCGACGGCTGGATGAACCACAGCCCCGAAGGCCCGAAGGACGAGGGCCTCGGCCCGTTGTTCGACCTGGTGCTGAAACACGTGCCGGAGCCTTCGATCGAGGAAGGCCCGTTCCGCATGATCGGCACGATCCTCGAAGCCAACCCGTTCCTCGGCCGCATCATCACCGGCCGCATCGCCGCCGGCGTCGCCAAGGCGAACCAGTCGGTCAAGGTGCTGCACCATGACGGCACGCTGCTCGAAACCGGCCGCATCTCGAAGATCCTCGCCTTCCGCGGGCTGGAGCGCCAGCCGGTCGACGAGGCCCACGCCGGCGACATCGTCGCCATTGCCGGCCTGCAGAAGGGCACGGTCGCCGACACGTTCTGCGACCCGTCCATCAGCGCGCCGATGGAAGCTCAGCCGATCGACCCGCCGACCGTGACGATGAGCTTCATCGTCAACGATTCGCCGCTCGCCGGCACCGAGGGCGACAAGGTGACGAGCCGCGTCATCCGCGATCGCCTGCTGAAGGAAGCCGAAGGCAATGTCGCGCTGAAGATCGAGGAAGCCGAGGACAAGGATTCCTTCTACGTCTCCGGCCGCGGCGAATTGCAGCTTGCCGTGCTGATCGAGACGATGCGCCGCGAAGGCTTCGAGCTTGCCGTCTCGCGCCCGCGCGTCGTCATGCAGAAGGACGAGGACGGCCAGCTTCTCGAGCCGATCGAGGAAGTCGTCGTCGACGTCGACGAGGAACATGCCGGCATCGTCGTGCAGAAGATGTCGGAGCGCAAGGCCGAGATGGTCGAGCTGAAGCCGTCCGGCGGCGACCGGCAGCGCCTGGTCTTTCACGCCCCGACGCGCGGCCTGATCGGCTACCAGTCGGAGCTTCTGACCGACACGCGCGGCACGGCGATCATGAACCGCCTGTTCCATGAGTATCAGCCCTACAAGGGCGAGATCGGCGGCCGGGTGAACGGCGTTCTGATTTCCAACGACAATGGCGAATCCGTCGCCTTCGCCCTATGGAACCTGGAAGACCGCGGCCCGATGGTCATCGATGCCGGCACCAAGGTCTACCAGGGCATGATCATCGGCGTCCACAGCCGCGACAACGACCTGGAAGTGAACGTGCTGAAGGGCAAGAAGCTCTCCAACGTGCGTGCCGCCGGCAAGGACGAGGCGGTCAAGCTGACCCCGCCGATCCGCATGACGCTCGAGCGCGCCCTGTCCTGGATCCAGGACGACGAACTGGTCGAGGTGACGCCGAAATCGATCCGCCTGCGCAAGCTCTATCTCGACCCCAACGAGCGCAAGCGCTTCGAAAAGAGCCGCGCGGGCGCGGCGTAGTACAAGCCAGGCTTGACAGCGTCTCGCCATAAGGCACACTCCGCCTCCTGAAAAACCGGAGGCGGACCATGGACCCGGCATTCCTGCTGACAGCGCTTATCGTGGTGCTCATTCCCGGCACCGGAGTCATCTATACGCTGGCGATCGCGCTGGGGCGTGGCGGGCCGGCATCCGTTTCGGCGGCCTTCGGCTGCACGCTGGGCATCCTGCCGCACATCGCCGCCGCCATCCTTGGCCTTGCGGCGCTGCTGCATGCCAGCGCCGTCCTGTTCCAGGTGGTGAAGTTCGCCGGCGTCCTCTACCTCCTGTGGATGGCCTGGGGCGCGCTCAGCGAAAAAGGCATGCTCGACGCCCAGCCGGACCGGGCGCAGGCCTCGCACTGGAAGATCATCCGCCGCGGCTTCCTGATCAACATTTTGAACCCGAAACTGTCGATCTTCTTCCTGGCGTTCCTGCCGCAGTTCATTCCGGTTGCAACGGGCACCCCCGCCGCCGCCATGGCGTGGCTCGGTTTCGTCTTCATGGCGATGACCTTCGTCGTCTTCGTCCTCTATGGCCAGATGGCGGCTCTGGTGCGCGGCAGGGTCCTGTCGAGCCCGGTCATCATGAAATGGCTGCGCCGTTCCTTCGCCGCAGCCTTTGCCGCGCTCGGCCTGCGGCTGGCGCTTTCGTCGCGATAGGAAGAGCTTCGATGGACATCTCCGCCCTGATCATCTTTGCCGGCGCGCTGCTGGTCGCCGCCGGTTCCCCCGGTCCCAGCGTCGCGGCCCTGGTGGCGCGCGTCATCACCCGCGGCTATCGCGACGTCCTGCCCTTTCTCGCCGCCATGTGGATCGGCGAGGCGATCTGGCTGTCCTGCGCGATCTTCGGCCTGGCCTTCGTCGCCGAGACCTTTCACATGGCCTTCCTGGTCATCAAATATGCCGGCGTCGCCTACCTGCTCTATCTGGCCTGGAAGATGTGGACGGCCCCTGTCGGCGTGACCGAGGAGGAGATGCCGCAAGCGGGCTCCCGCTGGCGCCTGTTCCTGACCGGCATGGCGGTGACGCTCGGCAACCCGAAGATCATGATGTTCTACCTGGCCCTGCTGCCGACCATCATCGACCTGGCGTCGGTGACGCTGATCGGCTGGGCCGAACTGACCTTGACCATGGTGGTGGTGCTGGTTGCCGTCGATACAGCCTGGATCATCGCTGCGTCCCAGGCGCGCCGGCTTCTCAAGAGCCCGCGCGCCATGCGCATCGCCAACCGCACCAGTGCTTCCATGATGGCCGGCGCGGCGGCGGCCATCGCCGCCCGCTAAGCCGCCAGCCACTCGATCCAGCGTCCATGGAAGTCGCAACGCGCCAGGTCGCGCGTCGCGCCGTCGGGCCACAGGGTCAGCTGGACGACCGCATAGGGGTCGTTCGTGTCGCTCGGCTCCATGCGCAGCCAGGCGATCGGTCCGCCGCCGTCGGCGCCGGCCGCCGCCAACGCCTGCTCGATGCGCCGGCGGGTGGCCATCGGCAGATATTGCCACATGATCGAGTGAAACAGCACGAGAACGGCATCGGGACGACGCGCCGCCAGCGCCCGGTCGACGAAATCGGCGGCGTCCGCCTTCTCCAGTTCGAAAGGCTGACGCGCCGCAATGCCGATGGCCGCCGCTAGCCTGTCGAGGCGGGCCGTCTGGTCGGCCCAGACATAGGATGTCAGCCGCAGCCGCTCCTCCGGCTTCGCCACGTCTATCGGTGCGATGTCGCTCCCCCGCCGTCGAACGATATCAAGCCCGCCGTCGAGCATCGGCGTCTTGCCACGCATTTCCGGCGCCAGCCGCACCGGCGCGCTGTCATCGCCCCATGCGGCATCGCCATAGCGATAGTGAAACCGATCAAACAACAGGTTCAGGCCGGCGCTGGAGCCGATCTCGTAGAGATCGAGCGGCAGGCCGGTTTCCCGCGCGATGGCGAGAAAGCCTGGCAGGAGCAGCGCCGAGCGGGCGATCTCGTTGGTCTGCGGCGCACTGTCGAGATTGGCGAAAAGCCGCGCGTCATGCCGGGCGATGGCATCACCGAGCGCCGCGCGCAGCGCCGCATCGGAAGCCGCATTGGGCGGATAGACGGCGGCAAGCGCTTCGTCGCCCGACAGAACCAGCGCATGCAGCCCGCCGCACACTCTCAGCGCCAGCGCATCCGCGCGCGGATCGCCCGGCCAGCCGCGAATGCGTTGCCCTGTCTGCGTTTCCTTGTCGAGCACACCCGGCAGCAATCGGCAAAGCCGTGCCGTGAAAGGCGATCCCATGCGATCGCAGGCCTGCGCCTGCTTCTCGAAATGCTCGGCAATAATGTCGCTGGTCATGGCGTCCCCTTCTGTTTCGGACGTCTATTGTTAGCACTTGCAGCAAATTTGCGTTGCGGCAGTGCAGCAATTCGTCTGAACCATGAAATGGGACGCGGTTTGTCTATTGCATCGGCCCGAAAATCGGAATCGATTTTCGGAAAGCACGATGCATAGATTCAAAATGCAAGAGCATCCTTTGTGCGTCCAAAGGGACGCACGGCGCTCTAGCCTTTCGGCAGATCGGCCAGGGCTTTCTCCACCTGCGGCATCAGATCGTTGCGGATGCTTTCGGGCGAAAACGGGCCGACGTGCTTGTAGCGGATCGCTCCATCCGGGCCGACGAGGAAGGTTTCGGGAACGCCGTAGACGCCCCAGTCGATGGCGGCTCGCCCGCTCTGGTCGACGCCGATCGCATCGAATGGATTGCCGAGATCGCCGAGGAAGCGCCGCGCATTCTCCGGCTTGTCCTTGTAGTTGAGGCCGGCCACCACGAAACGCTTGTCCGTGGCCAGTTGCATCAGGAGGGGATGCTCTTGCCGGCACGGCAGGCACCAGGAACCCCAGACATTGACCAACGTCACCTTGCCGGCGAAATCCGCCGAGGCGAGCCCGGGAAGCTCCATGCCTTCCAGCGGCGGCAGATCCGTCTGCGGCGCCGGCTTGCCGATCAACGCCGACGGCACCAGCGCGGTATCGTGGCCGGACATGAGCTGCATGAGGAAGATCGCCGAAAGCGCCAGGAACGCGGCGAGCGGCAGGAGCAGCATCAGACGCCGCGCGCGCACCGTCTTCTCGCCGCTGACGCTCATTTGCCGGGACCCTTCTTGCCGGAGCCCTTGGGCTGGGAACGACGGCGAACGCCGCGCTGTTCCAGCTCCTTCAGCTCGCGCTTGCGCGCCGCCTGGTCGATGAGGATCCAGATGCCGAGCGCGGCGATCACCAGCGCGGAGATGCCGTAGGCGGCGAACACGTAGGCCGCATGGGTCATCGCGCCGCCCTTTCCGCAGCGCGGGCCGAAAGCCGGCGCATGGCGATGACGCGGCGGCGCCAGATTTCGGCGCGCATCGCCATCAGGTGCAGCGTCAGGAACAACAGCGTGAAACCCAGCGCGCAAATCAGCAGCGGCCATAACAAGCTCGGATGGATCGTCGGTCCGTCGAGGCGGAACACGGAAGCCGGCTGATGCAGCGTGTTCCACCAGTCGACGGAGAACTTGATGATCGGAATGTTGATGAAGCCGACCAGCGTCAGGATCGCCGCCGCGCGCGCCGAGCGGCCGGGATCGTCCATGGCCCGCGTCAGCGCGATGATGCCGAGATACATCAGGAACAGAACGAAAACCGAGGTCAGCCGCGCGTCCCAGACCCACCAGGTGCCCCACATGGGCTTGCCCCAGATCGAGCCGGTGAGGAGCGCCAGAGCGGTGAAGGCGGCACCGATCGGTGCAGCCGCCTTGAGCGCCACATCGGCCAGCGGGTGCTTCCACACCAAGGTGCCAAGCGCCGCGATGGCCATCAGCGAATAGCAGAACATGGCCAGCCAGGCGAAGGGCACATGGATGTACATGATGCGCACCGTCGCGCCCTGCTGGTAGTCCTCGGGCGCGGCAAAGGCCGTGTACAGCCCCACGGCCAGGATGACCAGCGCCACCGCCCCGAGCCACGGCACCAGCCGGTCGGCCAGCGCCAGGAAGCGCGTCGGATTGGCCAGCGCCGTCAGGCGGCCTGAAAGCGTTGAAGCTTGTGGGGTGGCGTCTGTCATGCCTGAACCCATAACGCTGCCCGTCCTGTTCCGCAATCTTCCCGTTTGCCGCAGATCACCCGTTCAATCGCCGCTCCAGCGCAAGGCGAGGGCGGCGGCCAGCGGCCCGATCACCGCAAACAACAATGTCAGCGCGGCGAGAATGAGGAAAGGCGGCAGGAACGGGTCGGGATCGGCGATCGCCCCGCGCGCCGCGGCGACGCCGAAGATGAGCACGGGGATGACGAGCGGCAGGATCAGCACCGACACCAGAAGCCCGCCGCGCGGCAGCGCCACGGCCAGGGCCGCGCCGACCGCGCCGATGAAGGTGATCGCCGGCGTGCCGACCAGCAGCGTCAGCGTGGCGGCCATGATGCCCACAGGTTCGACATTCATGAACAGGCCGAGCAGCGGCGTCACCGCCACCAGCGGCAGCACGTTGACCGCCCAATGGGCCAGGCATTTGACGAACACGGTCAGCGCAACCATGTGCCGGCTGCCGGCAATGAGCAGGAGATCGAGCGACCCGTCCTCCCGGTCGGCCTGGAACAGGCGTTCGAGGCCAAGGAGACTGGCCAGCAGCGCGCCGATCCACAGGATCGCCGGGCCGATGCGCGCCAGGAGGTTGAGATCCGGCCCGACGCCGAAAGGAATGACGGCGACGACGGCGAGGAAGAACAACACCCCGGTCAGCGCCCCGCTGCCGGCCCGCGTGCCGAGGCGCGTTTCACGCAGGAAGAGCGCTAGCATGGGTTCGCGTTCCTACTGGTGGGATGGTGCTCCTTCGCGCCCCCCTCTGGCCTGCCGGCCATCTCCCCCACGAGGGGGGAGATTAGGTTGGCCGCTTGCTCCGGCACCTCTTTTGCAATGCGGGAGATTGGCGAAAGCAATGGCGATCGCTGATCTCCCCCCTTGTGGGGGAGATGCCCGGCAGGGCAGAGGGGGGCGTGACGGGCAAAAACCTCCATCAGCGCGCCCCTCCCAACCGCAGTTCCCGCGCCCCATCCAGCCCGAGCGGCAGGTGCGTTGCGGCGACGATGATCCCGCCATCCTCCAGATGCACGCCCATCAGCGCGGCGAACTGCGCCTCCGATGCCTTGTCGAGACCCGACGTCGGCTCGTCGAGCAGCCAGACCGGCCGGTAGCTGACCAGCAGGCGGGCGATGGCGGCGCGCCGGCGCTGGCCGGTCGACAGATAGCCGAACGGCAGGTGACCGATGTCGTCGAGCCCCACCGTTTCCAGCGCCTCCTGCGGCGAAAGATGCCCATGACCGAGGAAATCCTGCCAGAAGACGAGATTCTCCGTGACGCTCAGTGCCGTCTTCATGGCGTTGCGGTGGCCGAGATAGTGGCAGGCGGCGGCAGCATCCGGCCACTCCTCGCCGCCACCGGACAGATGAACCACCCCCTCGGAGGCGGGCAAAAGGCCGCACAGAACACGCAACAGCGTTGATTTTCCGGCTCCGTTCGGCCCGGTCACCATCAGCGCCTCGCCGCCTGAAAGGGCGAAGGACACGCCGGAAAACACGGGCTCGCCGCCCCGCTCGCCACCAAGTTCCTCGGCGGCGAACCGCATCATGTCCTGCTTGTCGGGCAAAAGTTTATCCCTGAATTTTCGCGTTGCAGCAGTTTTGCCGCATATCGGTATGGAACTCTTTTACGAAATTCTCTATATGCCGGACAACCACGCCAGCGGTCGGCGTGTAACTCTTTGTGCCGATACCCGCGCGCGCGCCGCCTTGAACGGCCCGGGACGCTGGGGGCGGACGGCGGAAATGACCGTACCCGCACCTTTTGCGCGTGATGCCTAGAGGAGTCCGTTCCCGTTTCGGATGAACAGACCAGGATAGGATCGCCCGTGTCAAAATCTCTCGACAGTTTCAATTGCCGCCGCACCCTCAAGGTGGGCGATGCCGAATATGTGTATTTCGACCTCAAACAGGCCGAGAACAACGGTCTTGCCGGCATTTCGCGCCTCCCCTTCTCGATGAAGGTGCTTCTGGAAAACCTCCTGCGCAACGAAGACGGACGCACGGTCACCAAGTCCGACATCGAGGCGGTCGCCGCCTGGCTCGACGACAAGGGCACGGCCGGTCATGAGATCGCCTACCGCCCGGCCCGCGTGCTGATGCAGGATTTCACCGGCGTGCCCGCCGTGGTTGACCTGGCGGCCATGCGCGACGCCATGGTGTCGCTCGGCGGCGACCCGCAGAAGATCAACCCGCTGGTGCCCGTCGACCTCGTCATCGACCACTCGGTCATCGTCGACGAGTTCGGCACGCCAAAGGCCTTCGCCCGCAATGTCGAGCTGGAATACCAGCGCAACGGCGAGCGCTACCGCTTCCTGAAATGGGGTCAGAAGGCGTTCAAGAACTTCCGCGTCGTGCCGCCCGGCACCGGCATCTGCCACCAGGTGAACCTCGAATATCTCGGCCAGACCGTCTGGACCAAGGAAGAGGACGGCGTAACCGTCGCCTATCCCGACACCTGCGTCGGCACCGATTCGCACACCACCATGATCAACGGCCTGGGCGTGCTCGGCTGGGGTGTGGGCGGCATCGAAGCCGAGGCCGCCATGCTCGGCCAGCCCGTCTCCATGCTCCTGCCGGAAGTCATCGGCTTCAAGCTGACCGGCAGGATGAAGGAGGGCGTGACGGCCACCGACCTGGTGCTGACCGTCGTGCAGATGCTGCGCAAGAAGGGCGTCGTCGGCAAGTTCGTCGAGTTCTTCGGCGACGGCCTCGACCACATGACGCTCGCCGATGCTGCCACGATCGGCAATATGGGTCCCGAATACGGCGCCACCTGCGGCTTCTTCCCGGTCGATTCGGAAACGCTGAACTACCTCAACGTCTCCGGCCGCACCAAGGAGCGCATCGCGCTGGTCGAAGCCTATTCCAAGGCGCAGGGCATGTTCCGCGAGACGGGCAGCGAAGCGCCGGTCTTCACCGACACGCTGGAGCTTGATCTGGGCGACGTCGTGCCGTCCATGGCCGGCCCGAAGCGCCCCGAGGGCCGCATTCCGCTCGAAGGCATCGCTTCCGGCTTCGCCGAGGCGCTGGAGAGCGAATACAAGAAGGACGGCGCGAGCCTCGGCAAGCGCTGGCAGGTGGAAGGCGAGGACTACGACCTCGGCCATGGCGACGTGGCGATCGCCGCCATCACATCATGCACCAACACCTCCAATCCGAGCGTTCTGATCGGCGCCGGGCTCCTCGCCCGCAACGCCAACCGCCTCGGCCTGAAGCAGAAGCCCTGGGTCAAGACCTCGCTTGCCCCCGGCAGCCAGGTGGTGGCCGAGTATCTGGAGAAATCCGGCCTGCAGAAGGAGCTCGACCAGATCGGCTTCAACCTGGTCGGCTTCGGCTGCACCACCTGCATCGGCAATTCCGGCCCGCTGAACCCGCCGATTTCCAGGACGATCAACGAGAAGGGCCTGATCGCCGCCGGCGTTCTGTCCGGCAACCGCAATTTCGAGGGTCGCATTTCGCCCGACGTGCAGGCCAACTACCTGGCTTCGCCGCCGCTGGTGGTCGCCTACGCGCTGGCCGGCTCGGTCACCAAGGACCTGACCAAGGAGCCGATCGGCCAGGACAAGGACGGCAGGGATGTGTTCCTCAAGGACATCTGGCCTTCCAACAAGGAAATCCAGGAGTTCATCCAGAAGCACGTCACGCGCGACCTGTTCGAGAAGAAATACGCCGAGGTCTTCACCGGCGACGAGAACTGGCGGGCCGTGCAGGTGCCGGAAGGCGAGACCTATGCCTGGGACGACAAGTCGACCTATGTGCAGAACCCGCCCTACTTCGCCGGCATGAGCAAGACGGCCCGCGATGTCAGCGACATCAAGGGGGCGCGCATTCTCGGGCTGTTCGGCGACAAGATCACCACCGACCACATCTCGCCGGCCGGTTCCATCAAGGCGGCCTCGCCTGCCGGCAAGTATCTGATGGACAATGGCGTCGGCGTTGCCGACTTCAACCAGTATGGCACGCGGCGCGGCAACCATGAGGTGATGATGCGCGGCACCTTCGCCAACATCCGCATCCGCAACTTCATGCTTGGCCAGAACGGCACCGAAGGCGGCTACACGATCCACTATCCTTCGAAGGAAGAGATGTCGATCTACGACGCGGCCATGGAGTACCGCAAGGAGGGCGTGCCGCTGGTGGTCTTTGCCGGCGTCGAATACGGCAATGGCTCGTCGCGCGACTGGGCGGCCAAGGGCACCAATTTGCTCGGCGTGCGCGCCGTCATCGCCCAGAGCTACGAGCGCATCCACCGTTCGAACCTGGTCGGCATGGGTGTCATCCCGTTCGTCTTCGCCGAGGAGACGAGCTGGGAAGAACTCGGCCTGAAGGGCGACGAAAGCGTCACCATCGAGGGGCTGGAAACCATCCGGCCGCGCGCCACGCTGACCGCCAGCATCACCTATGCCGACGGCGCGGTGAAGAACGTTCCGATCCTCTGCCGCATCGATACGGTGGACGAGCTGGAATACTTCAGGAACGGCGGCATCCTGCAATACGTGCTGCGCGACCTCGCCGCCTGAGGCTGAACCGGCCTTCTCAAATCGCCCCGCCGGCGCCTTGCGCACCGGCGGGGTTTTTCGTTTTCGGGCCCGTCAGCGATAAACGTCGCGCGGCGCGCCATAGCGCGCCGTCGCCGCCAGAAGCACGCCCAGCATCAGCCCGTTGAACAGGTGCCAGAGGAAATGCGTGCCGAGCGGGAAGCCGCCGCATACGGCCGGATCGACGATGCGGCAGGCGGCCGAAACCACAAAGATCGCCGCCGCCGCCAGATTGTACCACCCGACCCGCCGCCCGGTCGCCACTTCCACCCCGCCGAAGAACAGCAGCGCCAGCAGGGCGGGGAGATACATGGTGGTATTGTTGGTGGCGGCATGCACCCAGCCAGGCAGCAGCGCCGTCACCAGCCCAGCCGCCGCATAGAAGGCGACGAGACCCAGCCATGCCTTGCTCCAGCGCAGCCCGATGAAACGGTGCAGGTTGAGCAATGTGTAGGCGAAGGTGAAGCCGACGATCGGCAGGATGTCCGCCCAGGCCGTCATCCTGTTGGCAAAAGTGTGGAACAGGCCGGAACCGAGGCCGATCACCACCACCCACCAGGCAAGGATTGCGGCAAACCGGCCGGCGCCGTTTCGCTGCGCGGCGCGCACGCCCCACAGGCCCGCGGCGACGAAGGCGAGATTGCTCAGCGCATTGATCGGCTCCGACCAGAATTCCGGCCCCGTACGCTCGCAATAGAGATCGAGCGCGGCGAACAGTTCCCCGCTCACGACAATTCCGCCAAGAACATTCCCACCTTGCTATCGCCCCCTGTTTCACCGCAACGTGACTTTTTATTGAGCAGCTAATCTGCCTAGATTCGCGGCGATTGAAAATCTTAAGTTGGGCGGCGATGACCAGAACCTCGAAACCGACGAGATGGCGGATCCCGATTGGCGGGGCGGTTCTGTTCGCCCTTGCCTTATGCCTGCCGTACGCCGCCTTCGCCGACGGCAAGGCAGTCCGCCCCCTGGGCGTCGTCGAGCTGTTCACCAGTCAGGGCTGCAATTCCTGCCCGCCGGCCGACGCGGTTTTGGCCGAACTTGCCCAATCCAGACACATTGTGGCGCTCGCCTATCATGTCGATTATTGGGATTATCTCGGCTGGCATGACGTTCTGGGCAGCGCCGAGAACACCGCCCGTCAGCGCGCCTATGCGAAAACGCTCGACAAGATGTCCGTCTACACCCCCCAGGCCATCGTCAACGGCCAGCGCGACATGAACGGTGCCCGCCGCGACCGGATTCAATCGGCGCTCGACGACATGGCGCACACGGCGCGCGGGCTGCGGGCCGACGTTTCAATCGAGGACAAGGGCGACAGCATTGTCATCGTCGCCGGCGGGTTGACCGACAAGGGCGACAGGGAACCTGTCAATGCGCATGTCGTCATTGTCGATTTTACCCCAAAGCAGTCCGTCGCCATCCGCGCCGGCGAAAACCGTGGCCAAACCCTCGATTACTGGAACACCGTCAACGGCATGCAGACCATCGGCATGTGGAGCGGCACGCCAAAGAGCTTCGAATTGCCGAAGAACGAGCTGATGAAAAAGGGCAATGGCTGCGCCGTGCTGCTGCAGGTGGTCGACAAGAGCGGTCGCCCGGGCCCGATCCTCGGCGCGGCGCTGCTGGCGCCCTGACCGGCCTTTCCTCCCCAACATGAAAAAACCGGCGCTGGCTGGACCAGCACCGGTTGTGACTTCCTTGGGACCGTTGCCTGGACCGGGAGACCCGAGTTGGTTCGATCCGGCCATGACCCCGAGGGCGGGGGGCTTGGGGTTTTCGAGGCCGGTGTCCGGACCGAACCGTCTCAGGCAACAAGGCGATGGTCATGGGATAATGGGGCATGAGCTTGGACAAAACACGGCGAGAATGTGGCAAGCCATCACCAATTCCGACAGTTCGTCCTGATTTGTGACCGTCGGCTAACGATTGCGGGTTGCGAATCAGAAAAGCTGCGCCGGCAAACAGCTGCCGCGCGAGAACGCCTTTCCGTTGCCTTCCGCGTCTTGGAGCGCCGTGCGTCCATTCGGGCGCTACACAAGGACGTTCTAACTCTTTGAATCTACACATCGTGCTTTCCGAAGATCGATTCCGATTTTCGGGTCGATGCTGTAAAGAACGCGGGGCTTGCATTTCGCGTGGCCTCGGGCGAACCTTCCACGTCACCAAATCGTCATGAGGGTCAGGCCAATGACCGATTACGGCAACCAGGGGGAGGATAGGGACGGCTCCGGAATATTGATTCCGCTGCACGAGGCGCGGCAGGCGCGATCCGACCTTCCCGTTACCTTCGAGCGGCGTGAGCTGGACCAGATACTCCGCCTCTACGGCCACATGGTCGCAGCGGGCGAATGGCGCGACTACGCCATCGACCATCTGAAAGACCGCGCCATCTTCTCCGTTTTTCGCCGAGCCAGCGAGATTCCGCTTTTCCAGATCGTCAAGGATCCGAAATTGACGCGCAAGCAGGGCGCCTACAGCGTCGTTGCGGCAACCGGCGCCATTCTCAAGCGCGGCCATGAACTGGCACGGGTTCTGGCGGTGTTCGACAAATCGCCGCGGCTGGTCCGCGGCTGACGTCGACGATCCGGAACTCGGAGCACCGTACACAACGCCGGCTGAAACTTTTTTTACGGTTCAGGCATGGATCCTCGGGTCGGGGCCCGAGAATGAAGAGGGTTGAGGCACATCGCAAGTCATCGACGGGCGGTGGTTAACACCGTCCCGCCATATGGTTCGTCATCCTCGGGCCCCGACCCGAGGATCCATGCCTGAACGGTCAACGATATAAGGGGCATCTTCTCTGCGCTCCTGGACTTGCCGGAAAACGCCCGCCGACGGTCCGGCGTTCAGGACCCGGCATCGCCGCGAAACAGCCTCTCCGGCAGGGATTCGGGATCGGGCGGAGTGTCCGTGCCGCCGTTCAGCGTCAACTGCATGAACACCGTGTCGAGCCACCTGCCGTGCTTGTACCCGCTGCCTTCCAGGACGCCTGTATGGCGAAAGCCCAGCGCCGCATGCAGCCCGACGGAAGCCCGGTGCCGGGACCCGTCGCCGATCACCGCCAGGATCTGGCGGAAACCCAGTGTTTCGCAAGCTTCGACAAGGCGTTCGAGGAGGCCGCGCCCGACACCCCGGCCCTGAGCCTGTGGAGCGACATAGACCGAATCCTCGACCATGAAGCGATAGGCCCTGCGCGGGCGAAACGGCCCCGCATAGGCATAGCCGAGCACCATCTCGCCATCGCTCGCCACCAGAAAGGGATATCCCTTCTCCGTCAGCGCCCGCATGCGTGACAGCATGTCTGCCGCGTCCGGCGGATCGAGTTCGTAGCTTGCCGTGCCGTTGGTCACCGCATGGGCGTAGATCTGCGTGATGGCGGATATGTCGGCGGGCGTCGCCGGGCGATAGGAGATTGCGTTCATTGGTCTCAGCCGGGGGTCTCAGCAGGGGTGTCAGCCAGGGGTGTCAGTCGATCGTCCGGCCCGCCGTTGCGGCCCGCCGATAAACAAAAAAAGGGCGGCCCGAAGGCCGCCCTTTGCATAGCATATTTCCAGCTTCCGCTACTCGCGATTGCCGAGGAAATGCAGCAGGAACGTGAACAGGTTGATGAAGTCGAGATAGAGCCTGAGCGCGCCCATGATCGCCTTGCGGCCGGACACGGAGCTGTCGTCGCCTTCGTAGTACATTTCCTTGATCTGCTGCGTGTCGTAGGCCGTCAGGCCGGCGAACACCAGCACGCCGATTGCCGAGATGGCGAACTGCATGGCGGACGAGGCAAGGAAGATGTTGACGATCGAGGCGATGATCAGGCCGATCAGACCCATGAACAGGAACGAGCCCATGCCCGACAGGTCACGCTTGGTCGTGTAGCCCCACAGCGACAGCGCGCCGAAGGAGGCGGCCGTGATGAAGAAGGTCCGCACGATGCTCTGGCCCGTATAGACCAGGAAGATCGACGACAGGGAGAGGCCCATAAGGCCGGCGAACACCCAGAACGCCGTCTGCGCGCCCGAAACGCTCATCGAGTTGAGGCGGGCGGAGAGGAAGAACACCATTCCGAGCGGCGCCAGCATCACCACCCAGCGGAGCGGCGAGCCGTAGAGGGCGGCGCCGAGGCCGGTCAGCATCTTGCCGTTGCCGAGCGTGGCCACGGCGGCAGCCGGGTCGTTGGTGGTGGCGAACATGATCGTGCCCAGCGCTGCCAGGCCGGTGATCGCCAGGCCGAGCGCCATGAGATTGTAGACGCGAATCATATAGGCGCGCAGGCCCTCGTCGATGGCCGCGTCCGCGCGAGCGCCGGGCGCTACGCGGGCCTGATAGTTACGAAGGTCAGCCATAATTACCCCTTTCTGGCTAAATTCCCGTCCGGTGACGGCCAGCGGGCCGTGCGCCGCTGGCGGGAGTCCAGCATGCGTGCTTCAAATATGATGTCTGTTTGTGTCTAGGACAAGGCCCAAACGCACCGGAAACGCCGATGCGGCAAGAGTTCGCGCCCCATGCCGGCCAATCACGCCGATAACGGTTAATGCTTTGCCAGCCTCTTGCCGATCAGAGATTGCGCAGCACGGGCGCCGCCTTGTGCCCCAGAACCCGCCACGTTCCGACCAGACCGAAGCCGACCGTCAGCACCAGGGCGATGACGATCGTCGACAACGCCACCTCCGGCAGGAAGCTCGATGCCAGGCCCATGATCTGCGAAACGACGAACCAGGCGGCCACGCTACCCGCCACAAGCGCGAACACGGCCGTCGCCAGACCGATCAGCAGGTATTCCAGCGAGAAAGCGGCGATCAGCGTGCGCCGCGTCGCTCCCAGCGTCTTCAGCACCACCGCATCGTGGATACGCGCCCGGTTGCCCGCGGCGAGCGCGCCCGAAAGCACCAGGACGGAGGCGATCAGCGCAACGGCCGCCGCCGCGCGGACGGCCGTTGCAAGCTGGCTCACCAGTCGGTTGACCACGTCGAGCGCGTCTTTCACGCGCACGGTCGTCACGGTCGGAAAGGCGCGTGTCACTGCATTCAGAAGGCGCGATTCGTCGGCCGGCGTCGCCTCCGCATCCGTCAGCGTGGCAAGCCAGGCATGCGGCGCGCCGGCGAAGGTGTTGGGCGAGAACACCATGACGAAATTGATCGCCAGCGATTCCCATTCGACACGCCGGAAACTGCCAATCCGTGCCGTCACGGTGCGCCCGAGCACGTTGACGGTGATCGTGTCGCCGAGTTTCAGGCCCAATTGCCGGCCTTCCTCCTCGACAAAGGAAACCAGCGGTTCGCCTTGATAATCGGGCGCCCACCATTCGCCCTCGGTCAACGTGGCGTTTTCCGGCATCTCGGCCGAATAGGTGATGCCACGGTCGCCGCGCAGCACCCATCCGCCTTCAGGAGGAATTGTCATGTCGCGCACATTGACCCCGTTGAGCGCCGTGATGCGCCCGCGCAGCATCGGCACGCGCATCAGCATGCCCTGTGGGGCCTCCTTCTCGACCAGAGCGGCGAAATTCTCGACCTCGCTGCCCTGGATGTCGACGAAGAAGAAGTTCGGCGCCACCTTCGGCAGATTGCCGGTGATCTGCTGCCTGAGATTGCCGTCGATCAGCGCCAGCGTGGCCAGCAGGGTCAGGCCGAGGCCAAGCGACAGAACGACGGACGGCGTCAGTGCACCGGGGCGGTGGATGTTGCCCAGCGCCAGACGCAGCGGCGTCGAGGCAACACGCGGACTGCGCCGCGCCAGCCACTCGATGCCGAGCGCCACAACGCGCAGGACGATGAAGGCGAACACCGTCGCGCCGACGAAGATCGCCGCCATGCGCCGGTCATCGGAGAACCAGATCGCCAACCCGGCCAATCCGGCGGCGATGGCGACCGAAACAGCGATGTAGACCGGCTTTGGCCAGCCGCGCCCCTCGATGCCCATCTCGCGGAACAGTGCCGTTGCCGGCACGTCGCGTGCGCGGCCGAGCGGCATCACGGCGAAGACCAGGGTGATCATCAGCCCGAACAGCGCCGCGGTGCCCAGCGCGCCGGGATAGAGCCCGCCCGCCGCCGGCACCGGCAACACGCCGGCCAGCACCGCCGAGGCGGAAAACGGCATCAGCGCGCCAAGCACCAGGCCGGCGGCGATGCCGATGGCTGCGATCAGGCCGATCTGCACCAGATAAACGGTGAAGACGAAGCCTCCGGACGCGCCCAGGCTCTTGAACGTGGCGATCACCGCCCGCTTGCCGTCGAGATAGGCGCGCACCGCGTTGGCGACGCCGACCCCGCCGACGACCAGCGCCGTCAGCCCGACCAACGTCAGGAACTGCGAGAACCGCTCGATGTTGCTCGACAATGACGGCGCGGCGTTGCTGCGCGTCCGGATGCTCCAGCCGGCGTCGGGAAAGTCCGCGCCAGCCTGCGCGCGGGCCGTCTCCAGCACGCCGTCGCCGGCATTGTCCGGCAGGCGAATCTTGTAGACATGCTCGACCAGGCTGCCGGGTTGGATCAACCCCGTCGCTTCCAGCCCTTCGAGCGACACCATCAGGCGCGGAGCGAAACCGAACCCGTCGGAAACGGCGTCCGGTTCGGTTTCAAGCACCGCGCGCAGTTCGATGGCCTGGCCGCCCAGCATGAGGCGGTCGCCCACCTTCAGCCCGAGCCGCTCGAACAGCAGATCGGGTGCCGCCGCGCCGAAAGCCCCATCCTGCTCGCCGAACAGATCGTCATGCGAAAGCTGTGGTTCCGTCACCAGCGCGCCATAGAGTGGATACGCTCCATCGACCGCCTTCACTTCGACCAGTGTCTGGTCGGAACCATCGCCAAGCCGCGCCATCGAGCGCATATTGGCGCTTTCGGCGGCGTCGCCGAGACCGGCCAGAAAGTTCCGTTCCGCATCGTCGGCGCGCCGCTGGTTGAGCTCGAAGCGAAGATCGGCGGCCAGCAGCGACTGGCCCTGCGCCTCCACCGCGTCGCCAATGGCGCGCGCCACGGAGTTGACGCCGCCGATGGCGCCGACACCCAGCGCAATGCAGGCCATGAAGATGAAGAACCCCGACAGGCCGCCGCGCATCTCGCGCAGCGAGAATCGGACGGCCAGACGCAGCGTGCGCGTGAAACTCATGCCAGCGCGGCCTTCTCTAGCGGCGCAGCCGTCTCGATGCGGCCCGAGCGCATGGACACCTGTCGCGCGCAGCGCGCGGCCAGCGACGGATCATGCGTGACCAGCACCAGAGAGGTGCCGCGCTCCTGCGCCTTGGCGAACAGAAGATCGGCGATCTGCCGGCCGGTCGCCTGGTCGAGATTGCCGGTCGGCTCGTCGGCGATGAGGATCGCCGGCCGGGGCGCCAGCGCGCGGGCGATGGCGACGCGCTGCTGCTCGCCGCCCGACAGTTCGCCCGGATAATGGGTCAGCCGATCGCTCAGGCCCACCGCGGCGAGTTCCGCTTCTGCGGCGCCGAACGGGTCGCCATGGCCGGCCAGCTCCAGAGGCACGGCGACATTCTCAAGCGCCGTCATGTTGGGGATGAGGTGGAAGGATTGGAAGACGATGCCGATCGTCCGGCCGCGAAAGGCGGCGATCGCATCCTCGCTGAGGCCGTTCAGAACCGTTCCGCCGACGCGGATCGTCCCGCTGTCGATCCGCTCGAGCCCGGCGATGACCATCAGGAGCGTGGATTTCCCCGACCCCGACGGACCGACGATCGCCGTCGACTGGCCGGGCTCGACCGACAGGCTGATGCCCTTCAGCACATGAACCGAGGAGGCGCCCTCGCCCAGTGTCAGCGACAAGTCTTCCAGTTCGATCACGGGTTCTGTCACGGAAAAGACATCCTATATTGGGAAGAAGAGGCGCGGCGATCGGCAGACGGTTCGATCTCGGCAAATATGGGTTATCCCGCATGGCATTCAAATCTTTTCCGCCGTTCCTGCCCTTCACAAAGATTTCATTCCTGTTCGCCGTGCTGGCCCTGCTGTTCGTTTCCGCCGGCTCGGCGCCCGCAGAACCGCTGCGCATAGTCGGTTTCGGCGACAGCCTGATGGCCGGCTATGGGCTTGGCCCAGGCGAAGCGTTTCCCGAGCAATTGGAATCCGCGTTGCAGGCACAGGGAGCCGATGTCACCGTCGCCAATGCCGGTGTCTCCGGCGACACGTCGAGCGGCGGCCTGTCGCGCCTTGAATGGTCGGTTCCCGACGATGCCGACATCGTTCTGGTCGAGCTTGGCGCCAACGACATGCTGCGTGGCATCGCGCCCTCTTCCACCGAAGCCAATCTCGAGGCCATCATCGAAAAACTGACCGGTCGCGGCCAGCGCGTCGTGCTGGCCGGGATGCTGGCAGCGCCCAATCTCGGCCCGGATTATGCGGCCGCGTTCAACCCCATCTATCCGCGACTGGCGGAAAGGCACGGCCTGACCCTGATCCCGTTTTTCCTCGACGGCGTGGCGGCCGAGCCGACGCTTCTCCAATCCGACGGCATGCATCCCAACGCCGAGGGCGTCGCCCGCATGGTCGAGCGGATGCTGCCCGTGATTCGCAAAACCATCGACGAACGAAAGGAGGAGGACGCCTGAACCTTAACCAAGAAACCGCTTGCCCACGACGGTAATCGGTGATTCGCTGTCACTGACAGTACGATTCGAGGAGGTTGCCATGCCGCGACTTTTCACCGCCCTCGAGATCCCGCGTGACGCCGCATTGTCGTTGTCACTCCTGCGCGGGGGCCTCCCGGGAGCTCGTTGGATCGACGTCGAGAATTATCATCTGACCCTGCGTTTCTTTGGCGATCTCGAAGGCCACATGGCCGACGAATTGGCCAATGCGCTCGACCGGGTGCGGCGTCCCTCATTCACCATGAAACTCTCCGGCGTCGGCGCCTTCGGGCAGAAGAAGCCGCGTTCGATCTGGGCCGGCGTTTCCGCCTCGCCCGATCTCCACGCCCTGCAGGGCGAGATCGAGAGCATCTGTCGGCGGCTGCGCCTGCCGCCTGATCCACGCAAGTTCGCCCCGCACGTGACGCTCGCCCGGTTGAAGAACGCCAACGCCCTCGATGTGGCGGCCTATTTATCGGCGCGCGGCAATTTCGCCTCCGTGCCCTTCACCGCCGGCCGTTTCGTGCTGATGTCGTCGCGCACCTCGATCGGCGGCGGCCCCTATATCGTCGAGGAGGCCTGGCCTTTGATGGGCGGCGAGAAAGACCGTCGGTCGAGCCTGGCCAACAACGCCTCGGAGGCTTCGCGGATCATGTGGTAGATGGCGGTAAAGCCGTCGTCCCCGCCATAATAGGGATCGGGCACGTCGGCCATTCCGCCACCCGCATAGTCGAGGAAAAGATGGATCTTGCCCGCAGCGCTATCCGGCGCGCGGGTCTGCAAGGCGCGGACATTGTCGCGATCCATGCCAAGAATGAGATCGAAGCGCTGGAAATCGCCGTCGCGCACCTGACGCGCCCTTTGCCCGGAGATATCGACGCCAAAGCGGCGCGCGACCGCCACCGAGCGCGGGTCCGGTGGATCGCCGGCGTGCCAATTGCCGGTGCCGGCCGAATCGATGCTGAAATCCGCCTCCCGCCCGTGTTCGGCGACGACGCCGCGAAACACACCTTCGGCCAGCGGCGAACGGCATATGTTGCCGAGGCAGACGAAAAGAATGGCGAAGCCGGGCTTTGCGTTCATGGTCGAGGCGCTATGTTTCGTTCAGGATACGCACAAGGCGATAGCATGGAGAGGCATGATGGCAAGGGAAAAGCTCGATCTGGCGGCGGCAAGGACGGCGCTCGACGACATTGGCGGCTGGACGCTGGCCAGTGACGGGGCCTCCATCAAGCGCCGTTTCGTCTTCGCCAATTTCTCCGAGGCCTTCGCCTTCATGACGCGGGCGGCGCTGGCCGCCGAGAAGCTGAACCACCATCCCGAGTGGTCGAATGTCTACAAGACCGTCGACGTGTCCCTGACGACCCACGATGCCGGCGGACTGACCGAGCTCGATATCGCCCTGGCCAAGGCAATGAACGGCTTTGCCAAGGGGTAACGCAAGGGGTCACCTATTGCATTCGCTACGCCCTCTTCCCACATTTTTGCCGTCAGGAGCACGGTGATGGACCCAACGATGGGCTCGACCATGGATGATGTGAAGATCGGTGAAATTCTCGAACCCGTTGGCTCGGGAGAGAACAGGCGGCGCGAGCAGCGCGTGCGCGCCGGTTTCTGGCGCACCGTCAAGAAGGCGGCGCGGCAGGTTCCCTTCATGGAAGAATTGGTCGCCGGCTATTATTGCGCCCTCGACAACGATACGCCGCCACGCGTGCGTGGCGTCCTCATCGCCGCGCTTGCCTATTTCGTCCTGCCGTTCGACCTGGTGCCGGACTTCCTGCTCGGGTTCGGCTTCACCGACGACATGGCCGTGCTGGCCGCCGCGCTCAACGCCGTGCGTCGGCACATCACCCCGGCGCACCGCCTGGCGGCCAAGAAAGCACTGTCCGAGAACGCAGCCGATCACGCATAGGTCAAATTCTCGCCGTTTTCATTCGTTTCAACCGTTCACACGGGGTGTTTGCTGTTCCTTGCAAAACAGGGCACGGTGGATATCGGGGCCGGCGCATGAAGGTCTTTTTCGCTGCTTCACGCTTTGGTAACCCAGATTAAGTAAAAATGAAGTGATCGAGGCTGAGGCTGATCGGCTTCGAAACACTGGCAAAAAAAAGACGGTCAAGACGATGCGCGGACTGATTTCGACACTTATTCTCATCTGCACGACTGCGGCGGCGGGCCCGGCAATGGCCCAGGCAACGGCTGTCGGCCAACATGGCGACTGGGGTGTCTACAGCTACCAGGCCGGCAACGGCAAGGTTTGCTACGCCATGAGCGTGCCGAAGGCCAAGGAGCCGGCCAGCCTCGACCATGGCGACATCTTCTTCTTCGTCAGCCAGAAACCGGGGCAGAACGTTGCGTCCGAACCGCAGTTCATCGCCAGCTACAATTTCCAGGAAAGCTCGAAGGTCACCGCCACCATCGGCGACCGCGCCTTCAGCCTGTTCACCCAGGGCAAATCGGCCTGGCTGGAAAACGCCGCCGAGGAACCGCAGCTTATCGCCGCGATGAAGGGCGGATCGACAATGAAGATCGCCGCCAAGTCGGGCCGCGGCAACGCCACGAGCTACGTGTTTTCACTGGGCGGCGTGACCGCGGCAATCGACGCAACCAAGAACTGCAAATAGTCAGCTTCGAGTTGGAGCCACGCCGCCGCAGGTGACGCCGGCGGCATGGCATGCTATGAGCGCCGCAAATGAAGGGCGGCCCCGGTTTCCGGCGAGTGCCGGCCAAAACCGATCTCAAGAATGCCATGGCACTGACACTCGACCTGACCAAGCCTGAAAGCCGCGCCCAGTTGCGGCCGCAGATGGCTGTCGACAAGAAATCCCTGATCGGCCTCTCGCGCGACGCGATGGCGCAAGCGCTTGCCGCACTCGGCGTTCCCGAGCGGCAGACGCGCATGCGCGTGCGCCAGCTCTGGCATTGGCTCTATGTGCGCGGCGTCTCCGATTTTGCGCAGATGTTCAACATCTCGAAGGAACTGCGCGCCACCCTCGACGCGCATTTCACCATAGCCCGCCCGGAAATCGTCGAGGAACAGATCTCCCAGGACGGCACGCGCAAATGGCTGATGCGCTTTCCGCCGCGCGGCGCCGGCCGGCCCGTCGACGTGGAAACGGTCTACATTCCCGAGGAAGGGCGTGGCACGCTGTGCATTTCCAGCCAGGTCGGCTGCACGCTGACCTGCACCTTCTGCCACACCGGCACGCAGAAGCTGGTGCGCAATTTGACGCCCGGCGAAATCCTCGAACAGTTGCTCGTCGCCCGCGACCGGCTCGGCGACTTCCCCGATGCCGACACGCCCGATGGCGCCATCGTCCCGGCGGAAGGCCGCAAGATCACCAACATCGTCATGATGGGCATGGGCGAGCCGCTGTACAATTTCGACAATGTGAAGGAGGCGCTGCTGATCGCCTCCGACGGCGACGGCCTGTCCTTGTCGAAGCGTCGCATCACGCTGTCCACCTCCGGCGTCGTGCCGGAAATCTACCGCACGGGCGAGGAGATCGGCGTCATGCTGGCCATCTCGCTGCATGCCGTGCGCGACGAATTGCGCGACGTTCTGGTGCCGATCAACAAGAAATACCCGCTGAAGGAATTGCTCGACGCCTGCCGCGCCTATCCCAGCCTGTCCAACGCCCGGCGCATCACCTTCGAATATGTGATGCTGAAGGGCGTCAACGATTCCCTCGACGACGCCCGCGCGCTGGTGCGTCTGTTGCGGGGCATTCCGGCGAAGATCAATCTGATCCCGTTCAACCCATGGCCGGGCAGCGACTATGAATGCTCCGACTGGGAGCAGATCGAGGAATTCGCCGATCTGGTGAACAAGGCCGGCTACGCCTCGCCGATCCGCACGCCGCGCGGCCGCGACATCCTCGCTGCCTGCGGCCAGCTCAAATCCGCCTCCGAGCGGATGAAGAAGACCGACCGGCTGAAGCTCGAGGCGATGATGATCGCCGGGCACGGCGAATAGAGCATTTTGCAGTCAGGTGATCTCACCTGACGTCCGCATAAATGCGGAGAAACGACAAGTTTATGCGTCCTTTGCGCGCCCATCCGGACGCACGCGAACAGGCGGGTCCGAGGCGATCCTACCGTGCCTGGGCAGTCAGGATCTTCAAGGCGAACGCCGAAAACACGCCGGCGAAAAGATAATCGACCGCCCGCATCACGCGCGGGCTCTTGCGCAGGAGCTGCGAAAACCCGTCGGCGGCAAGCACCATCGGCGCGACGATGGGCAGCGACAGCGGAATGAACAGCATGCCGAGAAAGAACAATTTGCCCGGCGCGTGCGGATCGCTGGCCGAGACGAATTGCGGCAGGAAGGTCATGAAGAACAGGATGATCTTCGGGTTCATCAGATTGATGCCGAGGCCTGTCGCCCAGTTCTTGAACAGTGAGCGCCGAGTGCTGCCCTGCTTCTCCGGCGAAAAGGCCGATCCCCGGCGGATCGCCTGGAAGGCGAGCCAGATCAGATAGCCGGCGCCGAACACCTTCAGCACCAGGAAGGCCTGCGGCGAGGCGACGATCAACGCCGACAGGCCGAGCGCCACCAGCGCCGTGTGGATCAGGATGCCCGTCATCGCCCCGAACATGCAGGCAAAGCCGGCTGCCCGGCCCTGGCTCAACGCCCGCCCGACGAACAGCGTCATGTCCGGCCCCGGCGTGATGGCGATGACGAAGGTGGCGAGCGCGAATTGCAGGATCGTCGTGAAGTCCGGAATGAAATCCATGGCTGAAAACCCAGGCGGCGGTTGCGGCAACTGGAAGCTATAGCATTTTGCAGTCAGGTGGAATCACCTGACGTCCGCATAAATGCGGAAGGGCGCCCGCTCTCAGATCGTTTCGGTGACCTTCTTCAGCTTGTCGGGCGTGTCCGGGTTCAGCCCGCGTTCCCGCGCCACCTGTTCGATCAGCCGGTAATAGCCGACGAGCGCCACCAGCGGGTCGAGATGGCCATGGCCGGTGGTCGGCGTTTCGACCGTGATCGCGCCCAGATCGCGCGACGAGAAGGCGGCGACTTGCGCCCCCAGGCCGCGCAATTTGTCGAGCGCCTGCGTGCTCGAGGCCAGTGCCGCGTCGTCCGGCACGAAGGCGATGATCGGAAAGCCCTTGTCGACGAGTTGCATCGGCCCGTGCATCAGCTCGGCCAGCGAGAAGGCCTCCGCATGCAGTTGCGCCGTCTCCTTGGCCTTCAGCGCCGCTTCGAGCGCGATGGCGAAGCCGGGACCACGGCCCGTCGTATAGAGCGAGGCCGCATGGCCGACAAGCGGCAGAACCGGCTGCCAATCCACGTCGCAGGCCGCCCGCAAGGCCTGCGGAAGCCGGGCCAGCGCCGCGCCCAGGGCATCGCTGCGGGCCGCCGCCTGGGCGATGCCGGCCAGCGCCGCCGCCGAGGCGATGAAGCTTTTCGTCGCCGCGACGCTGCGTTCCGGTCCGGCATGGATCGGCAGGACGATGTCGGCCGCCCTGGCCAGCGGGCTGTCGGCGACGTTGACCACCGCCACCGTCACCGCCCCGCCCTTGCTGGCGGCATGCTGCGCGGCGATGATGTCGGGGCTGGCGCCCGACTGCGAGATGGTGATGTGCAGCGCCCGCTCGAGCTTCAGCGGCGCATTGTAGACCGAGGCCACGGAAGGGCCGATCGAGGCGACGGGGATGCCGGCATGGATCTCGAACAGATACTTGAAGAAGCTCGCCGCATGGTCGGACGAACCGCGCGCCGACATGCTGACCACCGCCGGTTGCCGTTCGGCGATGACGCGGCCGATTTCGGCAAAGACCTGCGCCTCGCGATCGAACAGCCGCTCCACGGCCTCGGCGGCTTC
Source organism: Nitratireductor soli (assembly GCF_001050155.1). Classification (GTDB taxonomy): domain Bacteria; phylum Pseudomonadota; class Alphaproteobacteria; order Rhizobiales; family Rhizobiaceae; genus Nitratireductor; species Nitratireductor soli. The sequence goes on along the minus strand of NZ_LFVY01000009.1, from coordinate 173,589 downwards.
CGCGGTTTCCAGGAACATCAGCGAGGGAGCGTCGGTCATCATGCGCCTTTCGGGTGCAGCGTTGTGGTCGGTTTGGCGTTCAGCCATCGGTGTTCAATTCGGCGAAGACCTTGTGAAGGTCCGAGCCGTTGCGTTCGAGCGCCGCCCCGGCCTCGTCCGGCGACAGTCCCCGCACCACGAGCACAGCCGGCTTGACGTGGAAGCCGGTCTTGCCCAGCGCGTCGAGCGCCGCCGGCTCGTCGCAGCCGGTCAGTTGCATCAGCATGGCCACGGCGCGCCGCCTGAGTTTCTGGTTGGTTGCCTTCATGTCGACCATCAGGCCGCGATAGACCCTGCCCAGCCGCATCATGACGGCAGTGGAAAACAGGTTCATGGCGATCTTCTGGCTGGTGCCGGCCGCCATGCGCGTCGATCCGGCCAGCACCTCCGGCCCGGTATCCAGCAGCACGCCGATTTCGGCGCGGCTCAGAAGCGTGCTGCCGGGATTGTTGGCAAGGCCGATGGTCAGCGCCCCGCGCCCGCGCGCTTCGTCGATGGCCGCCAGCGTGTAGGGCGTGCTGCCGCTGGCCGCCAGCCCGACCGCCACGTCGCCGGCGCGGCAATCGATCCCGGCAATCGCCGCGCGGCCCGCATCCGCATCGTCCTCGGCGCTCTCGCGCGCTTCGGCCACGCTGGCCTCGCCGCCGGCAAGCAGGAAAGCGGCGCGCCCCTCGGGCCAGCCGAAAGTCGGGTAGAGCTCGATGCCGTCGAGCATGGCGATGCGCCCCGACGTGCCGGCGCCGACATAGACGAGGCGGCCTTGCCGATCGGCCAGACGCGCCGCGGCTTCCTCCACGGCGCGGTCGAGCGCCGGCAGTGCTGCCTGAACGGCGGCAAGGGCCGCGCCCTGCCCATCCAGCATCGCCGTCAGCATGGCGCCGGTTTGGAGGGTTTCCAGCTCGCGATGGGCGAGGCTTGAACTTTCGGTGGGCGTGGTCATGGACGCACTCATCGGCTTGCGGACACGGTTCAGGTCGACCAAACATAGACCAGTTTAATACCAAACCCGTTATAGACGGTTTTGCGGCGGAATCCATGCCCTGCGGCCCGCTTTCGGCAAAAATCTCCGGGCCGCCAATGAATTTCAACGCCGGCGGCAAGGATGAACGACGCCCTTCAAGCAGCTTGCTTGAACAGCCGGGCAAACTGGTCGATAATTGGCGTTATTCCCGCCAGGATCCTCCACGGTCCGATCCAGCGCCCACACCCGCAGGAAAACCGCATTGCCCACCAGCATCAAGGCCCGTCATGAAGCAGACTGAGAGCCTCCGCGCCCTGCTGTCGCGGGAGGGGTTTGCGCAAAAACAGGACAATCCGACGCCGCTCTACATGCAGGTGGCGGCCGTCCTGCGCAATCTGGTCGAAACCGGCCGCCTGGAGCCCGGCGCTGCCCTGCCGTCGGAGCGCACCATCGCCGAGACGACGGCGCTGTCGCGCGTCACGGTCAGGCGCGGCATCGATCTCCTGGTGCGCGAGGGCGTGGTTCAGCAGCGGCGCGGCTCCGGCACCTATGTGCGCGCGCCGGTCGAGCGTTTCGAACAGCCGCTCGCCAGCATCACAAGCTTCAGCGAGGACATGATCTCCTATGGCCGGCAGCCGGCGACGCGCTGGCTGGCGCGCGAATATGCCAGCCCCTCGGCGCGCGAGGCGATGACGCTCGGCCTTTCTCCGGGCGACCGGGTGGCGCGGCTGCACCGGCTGCGGCTGGCCGATGATCTGCCGCTGGCGGTGGAACTGGCCATCGTTCCGGCGCGCCTGTTCGCCTCGCTGGAGAAGCTTGGCGATTCCCTCTACGAGGCGCTGGCCGACGCCGGCGCCCGCCCGCACAAGGCGCTGCAGCGCATGCACGCCTGCGCCCTGCCGGAGTTCGAGGCGGAGCTGCTGGAAGCGGACGCCGGCGAACCCGCCCTCTATCTGGAGCGCGTCTCACGCACCAGCGACGGCGCCATCGTCGAATTCACCCGCTCGCACTACAAGGGCGACCGCTTCGACTTCGTCGCCGAGCTCAATCTGGAGCCGAGCGGGAGCCGCGCCGGCGATCGATGATCGCGCCCTGAAATCAAAGCGATTCCAGGAAGCGGAGCAGATTGTCGCGATCCCGCTTGTCCATCGACACCACGCGGTCGCGCGCCGCCTGCGCCTCGCCGCCGTGCCAAAGCACGGCCTCGAGCAGGTTGCGCGCCCGGCCGTCATGCAGGAAGCCGGCTTCGCCATTCACCACCGTGCTGAGGCCTATGCCCCACAAGGGCGGCGTGCGCCATTCATGGCCATCGGCCAGCCCCTCGCTGCGATAATCCGCCAGCCCCTCGCCCATATCGTGCAGGAGCATGTCGGTGTAGGGCCAGATCAGCTGGAAGCGCAGCGCCGGGTCGGGCGCGTCGCGGCGTGTGACATATTTCGGCCGGTGGCACGAGGTGCAGCCGGCCTCGTAAAACACCTTCTTGCCCGCCAGCACGGCCGTGTCACCGGCCTTGCGGCGCGCCGGCACCGCCAGATTGCGCGAATAGAAGGCGACGAGGTCGAGCAGGTCGCCCGGCACCTCCTCGGCGCCAAGGTGCGCCTGCGCGCCATGCGGCAGCGCGCGGCAGGCTGCCTGCGCTTGGGTGCAATCGCCCCAATGGTCCGGCGCAATCGGCGTCGACAGCCCCATGTCGCCGGAGAAGGCGCCCGCCGTCTGCTCGGCGACCGACGGCATGATGGCCTTCCAGCCGAACCGGCCAAGCCGCCATGCGCCCTTGGCGTCGCGCACCATTGCCGCGCGCCCCGAAATGCCGTCGCCATCGCGGCCGTCCGGATCCTCGCCAGCAAGAATATCGGCCTCGTGCACGCTTTCCAGCAAGCCCAGCCCGATCATCGGCGGCGCGACACGCGCCGACATCATCATCTGCGGATGGAAGGCGCCGAAACCCGGATCCTCGACGGCAAGCGTCGGCCTGCGCAACGTCACGGTCTCGCCGCCCGACAGCGCCACCGGCACGTCCTCATAGGTGATCTCGACGCGGCCCTCGGCGCTCAGCCCGGCAACGGCGAAATCCTGCAATTGCAGGCCATAGACGGGCTCGGGGGCCGCCGCCAACCGCCCATCGGCAATGGCGGCTGCCTGCGCCTCGCTGGGCGGAACGGAGAGCCGCACGAGCAGCGAGACAGCCGGGTCGCCGGTCCTCGCCGGAGCATGCCCGCGCCCATCCTTGATGTGGCAGGACTGGCAGGCGCGCGCGTTGAACAGGGGGCCGAGCCCGTCCGACGCCTGTGTCGAGGAAGGCGCCGAGACCCAATCCTTGCGGAACAGCCCGTTGCCAAGCAGAAACCGCTGCAGCTCGGCGAATTCGAGATTGGCCGAGGCGTGCGAGAAGGCATCGGCGTTGACCCGCTTGGTGGAGGTCGTAGCACCCGCCTGCATGCGCTCGAAGCGCTCCGCCTTGTCGAAGGTGGTGGCGGGTTCGGTCACCTTCGCCACGCGCGCCCGGTCCTCGTCGGACAGGTCGTCGCGGCGCGGCACATCTTCGGCATGGGCGGCCAAAGCCAGGAGAGCAAGCAGGCCGACCAGCGTCGCGCCACGGAAGATTGTTTTCATCAGCGGGGTCTATAAGCAGGCATGCCGGACCGGCAAGCGGCCCGGCATTGTTTCGCGCTATTCGAAGACCGCGTCGGGATTGTCGAGGCTGTCGGAACCTTCAAGCTCGATACCGGACAGGTCGAGCGCCACGATGGCGCGCTCCAGCGAGCGGGTCTGGTCGACGAGACCGTCGATCGCCGCCTGGACCACGGCATTGCCTGCCTCATTGCCCTGGCCGATCATCTGGTCATAGGCCTCGCCGCCCTCGGCGCGCGCCTTCAGCGCGGTCATGGCGGCCAGCGTCGCATCGAGCTTGCCCTTCACCTCCTCGGCAAGGGCGGCGTCCTTCTCGCCCACCAGATCGGCCAGGCTCGGTCCCTCGACCGTCGAGCCGTCGACGCGCTTGTAGGAGCCGAAATACACGTTCCGTATGCCGACCAGATCGTAATAGTGGCTGTTGTGCGTGTTGTCGGAGAAGCAATCATGCTCCTCCTCGGGATCGTTCAAGAGCAGGCCGAGTTTCATGCGCTCGCCGGCCAGTTCCCCATAGGAAAGGGACCCCAGCCCGGTCAGCATCGCCGTCAGGCCGGCTTTCGCATCGCCGGTCACCTCAGCCCGCGCCTCGCCATCGGTCTGCCAGTTGGCGACCATTTCCTCGAGATCGGCGATCAGCAGATCGGAGGCCGCCGTCAGGTACTGGATGCGGCGTTCGCAATGATCGCCCGTGCAATTGGCCGGATCGAAATCACTGGCCGGACGCGCCCCGGCGCCGGCGTCGGTGCCGTTCAGGTCCTGCCCCCAGAGGAGAAATTCGATGGCGTGATAGCCGGTCGCCACATTGGCCTCGATCCCGCCAACCTCATGCAGCGACTGGATCACTTCCGGGGTAATGGCCGAAGCGTCGATCTCCGTGCCGCCGACGCTGAGCTTGTCGTTGGCGATGACGTTGACCGTATAGAATTCATTGGTGTCGGACTCGGTGCCGTAGCCGGCATCCACATAGTCGATCAGGCCCTCGTCCAGCGGCCAGGCGTTCACCCGGCCTTCCCACTCGTCGACGATGGCATTGCCGAAGCGGAACGCCTCGCTCTGCTGATAGGGAACACGCGCCGCAAGCCACGCCTGGCGCGCAGCACCGAGCGTTTCCTCCGACGGGGCCGCGACAAGCGTGTCGATCGCCTCGCGCAAGGTCTGCGCGGTTGACAGGCTGTCTTCATAGGTGGCCAATGCGATATCGGCATAGGTCGACACAACCGCCTGCGGTTCGGCGGCCGCAGCCGGCCACAGCGCGCCTGCTGTCAGCGCGGTGCTCAGAAGTAAGATGCGCTTCATGGAAAATCCCCTCTCATGCGGTCCCGAAGGACGTAAAGACATGGGAAGCCCGGCAAGCGCATCGGCGACACGCCCCGGCACTACCCGCCAGTCAATACTGGATTTAAATTATCATGTTTAAGAAGGCAAGGCTGCGCTCGCCACTACAGCGCCGCGCGTCTTTTCAGACGCGCAAAGGACGCTGTAACACTTTGAAATGCTGCATAATTTTTTCCTCAAATCGATTCCGATTTAAGGAATTATGCAGTAGCGGGCCCCGCCCCACGCCGGTCTATTCCATTGCCTTGACGGCGATCACCGCATTGGTGCCGCCAAAGGCGAAACCGTTGCTCAACGCAACGCGAACCGCCCGCGCGCGCGCCGTATTCGGCGTCACGTCGAGATCGCAATCGGGATCCGCCTGGCGATAGCCGGCCGTCGGCGGCACCAGCCCCTCGCGAATGGCCATCACGCAGGCGATCAGCTCCAGGGCTCCCGAAGCGCCAAGGCAATGGGCATGCATCGACTTCGTCGAGGAAACCGACAGCTTGTCCGCATGCGCGCCGAAGACCCGGCGGATCGCCTGGGTTTCAATTTTGTCATTGGCCTTGGTGCCGGTACCGTGCGCGTTGATGTAATCGACATCCTGCGCCGCCAGGCCCGCTTCGGCCAGGCACGCCTGCATGGCGTTGATCGGCCCCTCGACCATCGGTGCGACGATGTCGGACGCATCGGCCGTCATGCCGCCGCCGGCCAGTTCCGCCAGGATCGGCGCGCCCCGCGCCCGCGCGTGTTCGAGCGTCTCGAGCACCGCAATGCCGGCGCCCTCGCCAAGCACCAGGCCCTGGCGGTCGGCCGAGAATGGCCGGCAGGTTTCCGGCGCCAGCACCCGCAGCGCTTCCCAGCCTTTGAGAATGCCGTAGATCAGCGGCGCATCGGTGCCGCCGGCGAGCATGACGTCGGCGCGCCCCAGCCGCAATTGGTCGGCCGCCGCGATGATCGCGTGATTGGAGGAGGAGCAGGCCGACGTAACGCCGAAAACCGGGCCGCGCAGCCCCATCGTCATGCTGACCTGGCCGGCGGCCGCACCCGGCATGGCGCGCGGCACGGTGAAGATGCCGGTGCGCGGCTTGCCTTCCAGCAAGACCGCCCGATAGCTTTCCTCGATCGCTTCCCAGCCACAGACGCCGGTGCCCACCACGGCGCCAATCCGGTTCGTATTGGTGGCGTCGACCAAGAAGCCCGACTGCGCCAGCGCTTCCTTCGCGGCGATCGCCGCCAGCAGGCTGAACCGGTCCATCGTCACCAGGCGCTTGTGATCGAACCCGTGGTCGGGCAGCTCCTTGATCTCGGCGCCGATGCGCGCCTTCAACTCGTGCAACGCTGTGATGGTGATCGGCCCGATGGCTTGACGCCCCTGGCGCATGCCCGACCAGATGGACGGAGCATCCGTTCCCAGCGCGCAGATACCGCCGAGACCGGTTATGACGATACGCGGTGTGGGCATCCTAGGGTCAGGACCTACTAATATGGCCGCAATGGTCGGCCTGATTTGTGCGGATACGCGGAGCAGGACCGCAGGAAGACTTTACGTCTTTCAAGGTCTTGCGACAAAGTAGGCCGTGCAAATCAGGCCGATCCGAAGGACGCTCGATAGACTGGCGATCTGCCGCGTCAAAGCCCTTGACCGGGGGGAAGACCCCGCTCTGCGGGCTTTTCCTTGCATCTCTTGGTCTATCGAACGCCATTGTGGTCATATTAGTAGGTCCTGACCCTAGCTCTTGGCGTCCACCAGTTCGCGCACCGCGGCGACGATGTCGCGCACCGTCTCGAGGCTTTCCCAGGCCTCGGCGGTGTTCATCTCGACCTCGATGTTGAATTCGTCCTCGACGTCGAAGATGATTTCCGTCAACTCAAGCGAGTGGATGCCGAGATCCGCGAGCGGGGTGTCCAACGAGACGCTCGATGCATCTTCCTGGGCGTGGACCTTGATCTTCTCAAGAATCGCCCGGCCGATGTCGTCGGTGCTCACGCGACTGTCAGCATTCATAAACCATCTCCTCGGCTCACCTTTTTGCCGGCTACAATACCGGCGGGCCAGGCGCCCGTGTTCAACTCGACAAAACTGCCGAACATAAGAAACCAAACCAGGCCGTGCGGCAAGTGCGGCCCGTGTATATTCAGGCGCGATCGTCCGCCGTTCACTTGTCGGCCGGCTTGCCCTTGACGAAAATCGTCACCTTGTCGCCGTCGTCATACTCCAGCGCCACGACATCGCGCACCATGACCGAACGGGAATCGACCGCGTGATAGAACAGGGCGCTTCCGTCGATGGCTTCCTGCAATGCGTCGATATCGCGTTGGTTGTCGGCAATCGCCTTCATGATGCCGCCCGAGCTCTCGTTCAGATCGGGCAGGAAGACGATATCGACCTCGTTGAGAGAGAAGGTCTTGCGCACGCGCTCGGCATTCTTGCTGGTCTCCGCGATCGCCTCGACGACCCGGTCGGCCGCCGACGCCGCCTCGACCTCCTCGGTCTTCACATCGGAGCCGATGATGGCGTCGATGGCCTCCTCCCGGTCGAGCCCCTGGGCAAGCAGCGGCGTCTGCAGCGCAAGCGCCACGAGCAGCGCCATCGTGGCAATCCAGTGGAACTCGGTGTCCGGGCGCATCGACCGGCTTCCGAAAGACATGATCATGGGTCCATCCTGTGTGTTCGCCGCGCAGAAAACATGTTCGCTCGCTAAACGCAACGGCTGCAGCGCGACGCGGGTTCCCTCAAAGCCAGGTCGGATAGTCGGAAACCAGAAGCCTGTGCGGTGCCTCGTCTTCCTCTATCTGCGAGAAACGGGCGATCGGATCGGCGAAAATATTGTCTGTCAGGTCGTCATTGACCGTCGAGACCTCGCCGATCAGCACATCCTGCTCCTCGCCCCAGAAGGCGTGCCAGACGCCGGGCAGAAGCGTCACGCTCTCCCCGGGCGCAAGCCGCAGAATCCCGCCGGCGTCGACATGGCGCCTGATCCCGTCGGTCGGCACTGTCACCGGCGCGGTCCGGTCGATTTCGCCATCCGGCGCGGATGCGAACAGCTCGATGCACAGGATCCCGCCACCGCGATTGATGATGTCCTCGGCCTTGACCGCATGCTTGTGCATCGGCGCCACCTGGTCGCGGCGCGATATCATGATCTTCTCGGCGTAGAGCATGCCGCGACCCTGCTTCAAATCTTCTACGGCTCCGTTGCGCGCCGTGAACAGGAACAGCCCCCGCCGGGCGAAGTCGCCCGCGCCGTAATCGGTGATGTCCCAGCCGAGCCGCGCATCGACGATGCCGCCGATCGCGCCGCTCCGATGCTTCATGTCGTCGGGCGTCCAGTCGGCGAAGGGCGGCAGGACATAGCCGAAGGAGCGGATGAACTCGGCACCTTCGCGCAGTATTTCATTGACCCTGGAACGTTTCACGCAATGCCTCCCGGCGCTGGTCGCAACTGTTCACCGGTTCGTAGCCCAAGCAAGGCGAGCCGCCAAGGCGGTTTCTACAGTACTTGGCGGTCAGGCATGGATCCTCGGGTCAGAGCCCGAGGATGACGAATTGCGTAAGCATTCGTGTCAATCGCCAAGGCTGACGAACGGCATTGTTCCTCCCCACCCGCCCGTCATCCTCGGGCTCTGACCCGAGGATCCATGCCGGAACGGCGCAGAGGCGCGCGGATATAGTGGCGTGTACGGTGCGCCCGGATGGACGCATGGCATTTCTAAAAAGCCTTGAACGTCAGCGTCGTCAGCGAGCGGCGGATGCCCGGCACGCTGGCGATGTTCTCGCTGATGAACTTTCCGACATCGACGCCGTCCTCGATATAAACCTTCATCAAGAGGTCGTAATCGCCGCTGGTCGAATAGAGCTCCGAGGCGATTTCACGCTTGTAGATTTCGTCGGCGACCTCGTAGGTCTTGCCGGGCTTGCAGCGCACTTGAACGAAAACGGGTCTCATCGGGGTTCCGTGAACGGGTTGAAAAAAAGGTTGGCCGAGACTCGGCGCATCGCCTCACACTGTCAACAGACAGCGCACCATCTGGTGGTTCGCGTCGGCCAGCCCGTCGATGACGTCGAAATGATGCCGGTCCGGCTCCTCGACGGTGGCGGTCCGTGCGCCGAGCCCGGTCCAGACATTGGCGAGCAACGCGTTCTGCCGCAGGAATTCGCCGCGTTCGGCCGCACCCACCCAGCAGGTCAGCTGGGCGCCGGGCAAAGGCTGCAGAAGCGCCGGGCTTTCGGCCAGTGCCTCCTCGGCGGTTATCTTCAGATCCTCGTTCATCGCCGTCCGCATCATCGGACGCAGGTCGTGAACGCCGGAGATGGACAGAACATGCCGCAGGCGCGCCCGAACGGCTTCGGGGAGCGGCGAGGAGGTGCAGGCCATGCGGCTCGCCAGATGACCGCCCGCCGAATGCCCGGTCACGATCAGCGGGCCGTCGACGCGCCCGGCCGCCGCGGTCACCGCGCGGCCGATCTCTGCGGTGATGCCGGAAACGGAGTTTTCCGGGCACAGCGTGTAGGACGGCATCGCCACGGCATAGCCGCTGTCCACCGCGCCGGCCGCCAGATGCGACCAGAAGCTCTTGTCGAGGCGCAGCCAGAACCCGCCATGGATGAAGACGACGAGCCCGCGCGGAGCCCCCTCCGGCAGGAACAGGTCGAACCGGTTGCGCGCGCCCTCGCCATAGGCGATGTCGAGTTCGGCCCTGCCGGCCGCCGACAGTTTTTCACGATAGGCCCGCGCCGGCGCGACCCAGGCATCCGGCCAGCGATCGCCGCCTGGAATGTTGGCGCCATTGGCATAAGCGTCGTCCCAGTCGCTGATTTCCCGATAAAACACGCTCAGTTCCTCCATCGATGGCCAGGCGACCCTGTGCATAGCCTGCCGGCCGCTCCCTGTCATCGGCCGGTTTCATACTGTACACTGACCGCAGGTGTGCTATATTTCAACCTTAAAATTTCATACTTGAAATGTCTCGCCGCCGGTGCAATGCTCTCTCACTGACAGCCAGGCGAAGGGCGATCCTGGGAGGATGGAGCGCGAGCATGAAAGTCGCAATTCTCGGCGGGGGTCCTGCGGGCCTCTATTTCGCAATCTCGATGAAGCTGCGCGATGCCGCGCACGACGTCACCGTCTATGAGCGCAACAAGCCCGACGACACGTTCGGCTGGGGCGTGGTGCTGTCCGACGAGACGCTCGACAACCTCGCCGAAAACGACCCCGTCAGCGCCGAGCGCATCCGCCAGCATTTCGCCTATTGGGACGACATCGCCGTCATCCACAAGGGCGTGCGCACCCTGTCCACCGGCCATGGCTTTTGCGGCATCGGCCGTAAGCGGCTGCTGGTTCTGTTGCAGGAGCGCGCTCGCGAGCTGGGCGTCAATCTCGCCTTCGAAACCGAAATCGACGATCCGCGCCCCTTCATGGCGCAAAACGATCTGGTCCTGGCCGCCGACGGGCTGAACTCCAGGGCGCGCGGCACATTCGCCGAGGTGTTCAAGCCCGACATCGACATGCGCAAGTGCAAGTTCGTCTGGCTCGGCACCCATCAGAAATTCGACGACGCCTTCACCTTCATCTTCGAGAAGACGGAACACGGCTTGGTCTGGGCGCACGCCTACCAGTTCGATGACGAAACGGCGACCTTCATCGTCGAATGCAGCCAGGAAACCTGGGACAAGTTCGGCTTCGGCGCGATGAGCCAGCAGGAATCCATCGCCGTCTGCGAGCGGATCTTCAAGAACCATCTCGGCGGCCACGCGCTGATGACCAATGCCAACCACATTCGCGGTTCGGCCTGGATCAACTTCCCGCGCGTGCTTTGCGAGCGCTGGTCGCACGAGAATCTGGCGCTGATGGGCGACGCGGCGGCAAGCGCCCATTTCTCCATCGGCTCCGGCACCAAGCTGGCGCTCGAAAGCGCCATCGCGCTGGCCGAATACGTCCACACCGAGCCGACGCTGCAAGAGGCCTTCGAGAAATACGAGGATGCCCGGCGGCTCGAGGTGCTGCGCCTGCAATCGGCTGCGCGCAACTCGCTCGAATGGTTCGAGGAGGTGGAGCGCTACCTCGATCTCGATCCCGTCCAGTTCAACTATTCGCTGCTCACCCGCTCGCAGCGCATCAGCCACGAGAATCTGCGCCTGCGCGACGCCGAATGGCTGTCTGGCGCCGAAGCCTGGTTCCAGCATCAGGCGGGCGCCGATTCCAATGTCGGGCGCGCACCGATGTTCGCCCCCTACAAGCTGCGCGGCCTGACGCTGAAGAACCGCATCGTCGTCTCGCCCATGGCCCAGTACAAGGCCGTCGACGGCGCACCGACCGACTGGCATTTCGTTCACTACTGCGAGCGCGCCAAGGGCGGCGCCGGCCTCGTCTACATCGAGATGACCTGCGTCAGCCCGGAAGGCCGCATCACCCCCGGCTGCCCCGGCTTCTACAAGCCCGAGCACGAAACGGCCTGGAAGCGCATCGTCGACTTCGTCCATAATGAGACGGATGCCAAGATCTGCGCGCAGATCGGCCATTCAGGCCCCAAGGGCTCGACCCAGCTCGGCTGGGAGGAGATGGACGCGCCGCTGGCCAACGACAACTGGCCCCTGCTGGCCGCTTCAGCGGTCGCCTGGTCGGACAGGAACCAGACGCCGAAGGCGATGGACCGCGCCGACATGGACATGGTGCGCGACCAGTTCGTCGCCTCTGTCGAAATGGCCGAGCGCTGCGGCTTCCACATGCTGGAACTGCACTGTGCCCACGGCTATCTGCTCTCCTCCTTCATCTCGCCGCTGACCAACCGGCGCCAGGACGAGTATGGCGGCAGCCTGGAAAACCGCATGCGCTATCCGCTGGAGATCTTCCACGCCGTGCGCGCCGCATGGCCCGACGACAAGCCGATCTCCGTGCGCATCTCGGCCAATGACTGGGTCGGCGACGCGGGCGTGACGCCGGCCGAAGCCGTCGAGATCGCCCGCCTGTTGCAGCAAGCCGGCGTCGACATCTGCGACGTCTCGGCCGGCCAGACGACGAAAGAGGCCAGGCCGGTCTATGGCCGCATGTTTCAGACGCCGTTTTCCGACCGCATCCGCAACGAGACGGGCATGGCAACGATCGCCGTCGGCAACATCTACGAGCCGGACCACGTCAATTCGATCCTGATGGCCGGCCGCGCCGATCTCGTCTGCCTGGCCCGCCCGCATCTGGCCGATCCCTACTGGACGCTGCATGCGGCGGTGACCCTGTGCGACAAGGGTGTCGCCTGGCCTGATCCCTATCTGCCGGGCCGCGACCAGGCTTACCGGCTTGCCGAGCGCGCCGATCAGATGACGGGGAAGGTGTGATGACCGCCTCCCGCCACGCTCTCGTCACCGGCGGCGGCTCGGGCGTCGGCGCGGCGATCGCCCTGGCGCTGGCGGAAGCCGGCATCGACGTCACCATTTGCGGCCGCCGCGCCGAACCCCTGGAAAAGGTGGCCAACGGCCATGCGCGCATCCACGCCATGACCGCCGACGTGACCGACGAAGCCTCCATGCAGGCGCTCTACGAGAGCGCGGAAGCGGCGCGCGGGCCATTCGACATCGTCATTGCCAATGCCGGCATCGCCTCCAGCGCGCCGGCCCACAAGACATCGCTCGAAGACTGGAACAGGATCGTCAACGTCAACATGACCGGCGCCTTCCTGACCGTGAAGCCGGCGCTGTCGCCGATGGCCAAACGCGGCAGCGGACGCATCGTCTTCATCGCCTCGGTCGCCGGCCTCAAGGGCTATGCCTATGTGGCGCCCTACGTCGCTTCCAAGCACGGCGTCATCGGCCTGATGCGCGCCCTGTCGGCCGAACTGGTCAAGACCGGCGTCACCGTCAATGCCATCTGCCCCGGTTATGTCGAGACGGACATGCTGGAGGAATCGATCGAGCGCGTGGTCGAGAAGACCGGACGCAGCCATGCGGAGGCCCGCAAGGGCTTTGTCGATGCCAATCCGCATGGCCGGCTGGTGCAGCCGAAGGAAGTGGCGGCGGCGGCGCTTTGGCTCATCAGTCCCGAGGCCATGTCGGTCACCGGCCAGTCGATTTCCATCTCCGGAGGTGAAACATGGTAAGCGCTCCCCTGACATCCGTTCGTTCAGGTGCTCCCACCAAGGAACGGCTGCGCCTGTGGATCCGGCTTCTGCGCGCCTCGCGCCTGATCGAGGCCGTGCTGCGCGAGCGGCTGAAGGCGCGCTTCGACACCACCTTGCCGCGCTTCGATGTCCTGTCGGCGCTCGACCGCGCTCCCGAGGGCATGGCGATGAGCGACATTTCCAGTTTCCTGCTGGTGTCCAACGGCAACGTCACCGGCATTGTCGAGCGCCTGGTCAATGACGGCATGGCCAGCCGCTCGAAACGGGACGGCGACCGCCGCACCTCCATCGTCAAGCTGACACCCGCCGGCAAGGAAGCATTCGCCGCCATGGCCGAGGCGCATGAGCGCTGGGTCGACGAACTGCTCGCCGGCCTGCCCGAGGACGAGGCCAGGGCTCTGGCGGCAACGCTGAAGACGTTCGAAAGCAACTGGGAGGGCGAGGCATGAGCGCCATGGCGGGTCTGAAACCGCAACATTTCATCTGGCGCATGGAGGGCAGCGTCGCCGTGGTCCAGCTCGACCGGCCCGACCGCAAGAATCCGCTGACCTTCGAATCCTATGCCGAGCTGCGCGACATGTTTCGCGCCCTGCCCTATGCCGACGATGTGGATGCCGTGGTGTTCCTGCCCAATGGCGGCAATTTCTGCTCGGGCGGCGACGTCCACGACATCATCGGCCCGCTGGTCAGGATGGACATGAAGGGCCTTCTGGCCTTCACCCGCATGACCGGCGATCTGGTCAAGGCGATGATCGCCTGCAGCAAGCCGATCATCGCCGCCGTCGACGGCGTGGCGGTCGGCGCCGGCGCCATCATCGCCATGGCAGCCGATCTGCGGCTGGCGACCCCTGAGGCCAAGACGGCCTTTCTCTTCACCCGCGTCGGCCTCGCCGGCTGCGACATGGGCGCCTGCGCAATCCTGCCGCGCATCATCGGCCAGGGCCGCGCCGCCGAACTGCTTTACACTGGCCGCTCCATGAGCGCCGAGGAAGGCGAACGCTGGGGGTTCTACAACCGCCTCGTTTCAGCCGAGGCTCTGGAAGCCGAAGCGCTCGGCATGGCCGGCCGCATCGCCGCCGGCCCGACCTTCGCCCATGGCATCACCAAGACCCAGCTCAACCATGAATGGTCGATGGGGCTTGAGCAGGCCATCGAGGCCGAGGCGCAGGCGCAGGCAATCTGCATGCAGACCAGGGATTTCGAACGCGCCTACAACGCCTTCGTGGCGAAGGAAAAACCGGTGTTCGAGGGAAACTGATGCCTGACCGCTCCTTCCTCGACTGGCCCTTCTTCGAGCAGCGCCACCGCGACTGGGCGCAAAAGCTGGAAGCCTGGTGCGCAGCCAACCTCCCCGTCGATCACAGCGATGTCGATGCCGCCTGCCGCGATCTCGTCGCACGGCTCGGCGATGCCGGCCTGCTGAAACCCACCGCGCTCGACACGGCCAACCCCGGCCCGCTCGACGTGCGCACGCTGTGCATCACCCGCGAAACGCTGGCCCGCCATGACGGGCTGGCCGATTTCGCCTTCGCCATGCAGGGCCTCGGCACCGGTGCGATCAGCTTCTTCGGCACGCCCGAGCAGCAGACATGGCTCGACCGGACGCGCGACGGCAAGGCACTGTCGGCCTTTGCCCTGTCCGAGCCGCGTTCCGGCTCCGACGTCGCCAATATGGACATGGCCGCCACGCGTGACGGCGGCGACTATGTGCTGTCGGGCGAGAAGACCTGGATTTCCAATGGCGGCATCGCCGATCTCTACACCGTGTTTGCGCGCACCGGCGAAGCGCCCGGCGCGAAGGGGATTTCCGCCTTCCTGGTGCCGGCCGACACGCCGGGCCTGAATGTCGCCGAACGCATCGACGTGATCGCCCCGCATCCGCTGGCCCGGCTGTCCTTCGACGATGTGCGCGTGCCGGCATCGGCCATGATCGGCAAGCCGGGCGACGGCTTCAGGATCGCCATGTCGGTGCTCGACGTGTTCCGCTCGACGGTCGGCGCCGCGGCCCTCGGCTTTGCCCGCCGGGCCTTGGACGAGACCATCGACCGCGCCGCGAGCCGCCGGCTTTTCGGCGCACCGCTCGCCGACCTGCAGATGGTGCAGGGCCACATCGCCGACATGGCGCTCGACGTGGATGCCGCGGCATTACTCATCTACCGCGCCGCCTGGACCAAGGACATGGGCGCGCCGCGGGTGACGCGCGAGGCGGCGATGGCCAAGCTCTTCGCCACCGACAAGGCGCAGGAAGTGATCGACAAGGCGGTGCAGATCCATGGCGGCGACGGCGTCCGCCGCGGGCACATCGTGGAGAGCCTGTACCGGGAGATCCGGGCGCTCCGCATCTACGAGGGCGCGTCAGACGTCCAGAAAGTCGTCATCGCACGGCAAACGATAAAATGAGGGTGAACACATGCTCGGACCGACCGGCCATACGGACACATTCGCGCGGGACAACCTCCCGCCCGAGGATCAGTGGCCAGAATTCCTGCTCGAAGGCTTCGACTATCCCGAATACCTGAACGCCGGCGTCGAACTCTCCGACCGTCTGGTCGAGCGCGGCTTCGGCGACCGTGTGGCGCTGATCGGCAATGGCCGGCGGCGCACCTACAAGGAACTGGCCGACTGGACCAGCCGCCTCGCCCATGCGCTGGTCGAGGATTATGGCGTCAAGCCCGGCAACCGCATCCTCATCCGCTCGGCCAACAACCCGGCCATGGTCGCCTGCTGGCTGGCCGCCACCAAGGCGGGCGCCGTCGTCGTCAACACCATGCCGATGCTGCGCGCCGGCGAACTGGCCAAGATCGTCGACAAGGCGGAAATCACGCTGGCCCTGTGCGACACGCGCATCAAGGACGAGTTGGTGGCCTGCGCCAAGGAAAGCCGCTTCCTGAAGCAGGTGGTCGGTTTCGACGGGACGGCCAATTTCGACGCCGAGCTCGACCGCATCGCCCTCGACAAGCCCGTGCAGTTCGAAGCCGTGAAAACCGGCCGCGACGATGTCGCGCTGCTGGGGTTCACCTCCGGCACGACCGGCATCCCCAAGGCGACGATGCATTTCCATCGCGACCTTCTGATCATCGCCGACGGTTACGCCAGGGAAGTCCTGCAGGTAACGCCGGACGACGTGTTCGTCGGCTCGCCGCCGCTCGCCTTCACCTTCGGCCTTGGCGGGCTGGCGATCTTCCCGCTGCGCTTCGGCGCCGCCGCGACGCTGCTCGAAAGCGCCACGCCGCCGAACATGATCGAGATCATCGAGAAATACCGCGCCACAATCAGCTTCACCGCGCCGACCGCCTACCGCGCCATGATGGCGGCGATGGACGAGGGCGCCGACCTTTCGTCGCTGCGCGTCGCCGTGTCGGCCGGCGAAACCCTGCCGGGGCCGGTGTTCGAGGAATGGACGAAAAAGACCGGCAAGCCGATCCTCGACGGCATCGGCGCCACCGAGATGCTGCACATCTTCATCTCCAACCGCTTCGACGACATGCACCCCGCCACCACCGGCCGCCCGGTGACGGGCTACGAGGCGAAGATCGTCGATGACGATATGAACGAGCTGCCGCGCGGCGAGACCGGCCGGCTGGCGGTGCGCGGGCCGACGGGCTGCCGCTACCTGGCCGACGAGCGCCAGAAGGACTATGTGCGCGACGGCTGGAACCTGACCGGCGATTCCTTCTTCCAGGATGAGGACGGCCATTTGCATTTCGCCGCCCGCTCCGACGACATGATCGTCTCGGCCGGCTACAACATTGCCGGCCCCGAGGTGGAGGCGGCGCTCCTGTCCCATGCCGAAGTGGTGGAATGCGCGGTGATCGGCGCGGCCAGCGAGGAACGCGGCCAGATCGTCGAGGCCTATGTGGTGCTGGCTGAGGGCGTGGCGCGCGACGCCGCCGCCGTCAAGCGCCTGCAGGATCATGTGAAGGCTGTCATCGCCCCTTACAAATATCCGCGCTCGGTGAAGTTCATCGATACGCTGCCAAAAACGCAAACGGGCAAGATCCAGCGATTCCGCTTGAGAGAGGGCGACGAAGCATGAGCGCCGAACGGGATCTCGATGACGACAAGGCGGCCGACATCAAGCCGCCCATGTCCTACAGCGACTATCTGCATCTGGACAAGATTCTCGACGCGCAAAAGCCGCTGTCGACGGCGCGCGACGAACTCCTGTTCATCATCCAGCACCAGACCTCCGAATTGTGGATGATGCTGGCGATCGCCGAGATCCGCTCGGCCAAGGCGGCGATCGCCGAGGACCGGCTGCGCCCGGCCTTCAAGATGCTGACCCGCGTGGCGCGCATCTTCGAGCAGTTGAACAGCGCCTGGGACGTGCTGCGCACCATGACGCCGAGCGAGTACTCGACCTTTCGCGACGCGCTCGGCCAGTCCTCCGGCTTCCAGTCATGGCAGTACCGGTCGATCGAGTTCCTCGCCGGCAACCGCAACCTTTCCATGCTGAAGCCGCATTCCGACAAGCCGGAGATCACCGCCCGGCTCGAAGACATCCTGGCCGAACCCAGCCTCTACGACGAGGCGCTGCGGCTGCTGGCGCGCCAGGGGTTCGACATCGGCGCCGATGCCGCGCGCACCTCATGGCGCGAGCGCCGCGAGCCGGACGACCGGGTGCAGGCGGCCTGGAAGGCCGTCTACGCCGATCCGGACAGGCATTGGGCGCTCTACGAACTGGCCGAGAAGCTGATCGACTTCGAGGATTATTTCCGCCGTTGGCGCTTCAACCACGTTACCACGGTGGAACGCATCATCGGCCTGAAGCGGGGAACCGGCGGCACATCCGGCGTTTCCTATTTGCGCAAGATGCTGGATGTGGAACTATTCCCCGAACTTTGGCGGGTGCGCACGGACATGTAGCCTGACTGCCGGGTTGAGCAGGACCAATCAAAAAGGGAACAAGGGAGACCATCATGAAGAAATTGCTTGCCGCCAGTATCCTGGCGCTATCGGCCGGCCTTGCCGGCAACGCCTTTGCCGAGCCGGTCAAGATCGGCATGATCACCACCTTGTCGGGCGGCGGCGCCGGCCTCGGCATCGATGCGCGCGACGGCTTCATGCTGGCCGTCAAGCAGTCGGGCAACAAGGAGATCGAAGTCGTCACCGAGGACGACGCGCAGAAGCCGGAACTGGCCGTGCAGATCGCCGACAAGATGGTGCAGAGCGACAAGGTCGACCTGATGACCGGCATCATCTGGTCGAACCTGGCGATGGCCGTGGTACCGGCCGTCACCGCGCAGGACATCATCTATCTGTCGGTCAATGCCGGCCCGTCGGCACTGGCCGGCGCCGGTTGCAATGCCAACTATTTCAACGTCGCCTACCAGAACGACAATTTCCATGAGGCGATGGGCGAGGCCGCCAACAAGGACTACAAGAAGACCTTCATCCTGGCGCCCAACTATCCGGCCGGCAAGGATTCGCTGACCGGCTTCAAGCGCTACTACAAGGGCGAGCTGGCGGGCGAGGTCTACACCAAGCTCGGCCAGACCGACTACGCCGCCGAGATCGCTCAGATCCGCGCCTCCGGCGCCGATTCGGTGTTCATCTTCCTGCCCGGCGGCATGGGCATCGCCTTCACCAAGCAATATGCGCAGTCGGGCGTCGGCCTGCCGCTGCTCGGCCCCGCCTTCTCCTTCAGCCAGGACGTGCTGCCGGCCATCGGCGATGCGGCGCTCGGCGTGAAGAACACGGCCTCCTGGTCGCAGGACCTCGACAACGAAGCCAACAAGGCCTTTGTCGCGGGCTTCAAGGAAGAGTATGGCCGTCTGCCTTCGGTCTATGCGGCGCAGGCCTATGATACGGCGAACCTGATCCTGGCGGCGGCGGCCAAGGCCAGCGTCAAGGACAAGGACGCTTTCCGCGCGGCGCTGAAGGAAGCGGATTTCAAATCGGTGCGCGGCAAGTTCTCGTTCAACACCAACAACCACCCGATCCAGGATTTCTACGTCCGCGAGGTGGTCAAGGATGGCGACACGCTGACCAACAAGATCATCGGCACCGCCTTCACCGACCACAAGGACGCCTACGCGGGCGAGTGCAAGATGTAAGGAGGTCCCCTTCTCCCAGTGAAGGGAAATCGCCTATGACGGCGCCGTACCCCCACCCCTTACCCCTCCCCTCAAGGGGGAGGGGATGATGATGAAGCGCACTACCCTTCTTCCCTCCCCCTTGAGGGGAGGGATTGAGGGTGGGGGTTGCAGGCAAAGCCTGCAAGAAAACCACAAGCGATTTCTCTCCACATTGCATTCATCCTGAAACCAGACTGCGAAACGCCCAGTGTCCCTAGCCCTTTTCATCGAGCAAATCCTCAACGGCCTTCAGTTCGGCGTCATGCTGTTCCTGATGGCGGCCGGGCTGACGCTGATCTTCGGCGTGATGGGGCTCATCAACCTGGCGCATGGCTCGCTGTTCATGGTCGGCGCTTTCGCCTGCGCCACCGTGGCCGCCGCGACGGGCTCGTTCTGGCTCGGCCTCGTCGCCAGCCTGGCGGCGGCGGCGGCGGCCGGCGCGGTCGTCGAAATCCTCGTCATCCGCAGGCTCTACGAGCGCAACCACCTCGACCAGGTGCTCGCCACCTTCGCGCTGATCCTGATCTTCTCCGAGGGCACCCGCTGGGTGTTCGGTTCGTTCCCGCTGTATCTCGACATTCCCGCGCTTCTGTCCGGTGCGGTGCGCCTGCCGGGCGGCGCGCAATATCCGGTCTATCGCCTCGCCGTCATCGGCGTCGGCATCGCCGTCGCCATCGGACTGTATCTGCTGATCGGCAAGACGCGGCTCGGCATGCGCATCCGCGCCGGCGAAAGCGACCGCGAGATGATCGCCGCGCTCGGCATCGACATCGGCACGCTCTACACGCTGGTCTTCGCGCTGGGCGCGGCGCTGGCCGGCCTGGCCGGCGCCATGGTCGGCGCATTGCAATCCGTGCAGGTGGGCATGGGCGAGCCGGTGCTGATCCTCGCCTTCGTCGTCATCGTCATCGGCGGCATCGGCTCGATCAAGGGCGCGCTGATCGGCTCGATCCTGGTCGGCCTGACGGAAACGCTTGGCCGTTTCCTCCTGCCGCACGCCTTCGCGCTGTTCATGCCGCCTTCCGACGCCGCCACCATCGGCGCGGCGCTCGCCTCGATGCTGATCTACATCGTCATGGCGCTGATCCTCGCCTTCAGGCCGAGCGGCCTGTTCGCGGCCAATGCGTGAGGGGGCGGGATGAGCCGCGAAACCATCGTCACCGCCTTTCTCGTGCTCGGCCTGCTGGCCGCACCGTTCGTCGCCCAGGCGATCGGCGAGCCGTTCTACATCACGCTCGCCACCCGCATGGCCATTCTCGGACTGGCCGCCACCGGGCTCAACATCGCGCTCGGCCTCGGCGGGCTGGTCTCCTTCGGCCACGCGGCGTTCTTCGGCATTGGCGGCTATGCGGCCGGCATCCTGGCCACCCACGCCTTCAACGGCGAGCCGTTGCTGTTTGGCCTGCCCGGCACCAACCAGATGATCGTCATCTGGCTCGCCGGCGCCGTCGTCGCCGGCATCATCGCAGCCCTGATCGGCCTGATCTCGCTCAGGACGTCCGGCGTCTACTTCATCATGATCACGCTGGCCTTCGCGCAGATGATCTACTATTTCGCCATTTCCTGGCCGGCCTATGGCGGCGAGGACGGCCTGTCGATCTACGTGCGCAACGGCTTTCCCGGCCTGAACACGCTGGCGCCGATGAGCTTTTTCCTGATCAGCTTCGCGCTTCTCGCGGCGGGCCTCGTGCTGTTCGCGCTGATCCGCGATTCGCGCTTTGGCGCGGCACTTCAGGCAGGCCGGCAGAACGAGACGCGCCTTGCCGCCGTCGGCATCGCGCCGTTCCGCATCCGGCTTGCCGCCTTCATCCTGTCCGCCATGCTGACGGCGGTGGCCGGCGCGCTGTTTGCCGATCTCAACCGCTTCGTCAGCCCTTCCATGTTCTCCTGGCATATGTCGGGCGAGCTGATCGTGCTGATCATCCTTGGCGGCGTCGGAAGGCTGGCCGGGCCGCTCGCCGGCGCCATCGTCTATGTGCTGTTCGAGTTCGCGCTGGGCGGCATCACGGAACACTGGCAGCTCTTCCTCGGCCTGATCCTGCTGGCCGTGGTGCTGTTCGCCCGCGGCGGCGTGATGGGCATGTTTGCCGGGAGGGCGCGACATGGCTGAGCCCATCCTGGAAATCCGCGATCTGCGCAAGAGCTTCGGCGCGCTGCAGGCGACGGATGGCGTCAGCCTCACATTGCTGCCGGGCGAGATTCACGCGCTGATCGGTCCCAATGGCGCCGGCAAATCGACGTTGATCCACCAGATTGCCGGATCGCTGAAGCCCGACAGCGGCGACATCCGCTTCGCCGGCCAAGACGTCAAGCCGCTCGACATGGCCGCGCGCGCGCGGCTCGGCATGGGCCGCACCTTTCAGGTGTCGTCGCTGGCGCCGGAATTCTCCGCCCTGCGCAACGTCATGCTGGCGGTGCAGGCGCGCGCCGGATCGAGCTTCCGCTTCTTCCGCCCGGTGATGCGCGACACCAGCCTGACCGAGCCCGCCCGCGAAGCGCTGGCGCGCGTCGGCCTGGCCGACCGGGCCGACATTCCAGCCGCCGAGCTGTCGCATGGCGAGCGCCGGCAATTGGAGATCGCCATCGCCCTGGCGCTGGGTGCGAAGGCCTTCCTGCTCGACGAGCCGATGGCCGGCATGGGACCGGAAGGCTCGCAGGCGCTGACAAGCTTCCTCGCCACATTGCGCCAGGAAGCGCCGATCCTGCTCGTCGAGCACGACATGGACGCCGTCTTCGCCCTGGCCGACCGCATTTCCGTTCTGGTCTACGGGCGCATCATCGCCACGGGCACGGTCGATGAAATCCGCAATCACCCGGCGGTCCGCGAAGCCTATCTGGGAGAAGGCGCATGACGCTTCTCGAAATCCGCGGGCTGGAGACCTTCTACGGCAAGTCGCAGGCCCTGTTCGGCGTCGACCTGACCGTCGACGAGGGTGAAGTGGTGGCCCTGATGGGCCGCAACGGCATGGGCAAGACCACCACCATCCGCTCGATCTGTCACCTGACGCCAGCGCGGTCGGGCACGATACGATTTGCCGGCAAGGACATAGCCCGCCTGCGCCCGCACAAGATCGCCCGCCTGGGCATCGGCCTCGTGCCCGAAGGGCGGCGCTGCTTCCCGAACCTGACGGTGGAGGAAAATCTGCTCGCCGCCGCCCGCACCGGCAAATGGACGCTGGCCGGCGTCAACGCGCTGTTCCCGCGCCTGGCCGAACGGCGCGGCCAATATGCCAGCACGTTGTCGGGCGGCGAGCAGCAGATGCTGGCCATCGGCCGGGCATTGCTCACCAATCCCAGCCTGCTCATCCTCGACGAAGCGACGGAGGGGCTGGCGCCGGTCATCCGCCAGGACATCTGGCGGGCGATCCGCACGGTCAAGAAGGAGGGGCAATCGATCCTGATCGTCGACAAGACGCTGAGCGAGCTCCTGCCGGTTGCCGACCGCTGCACCATCCTCGAGAAGGGTCGCACGGTCTGGAACGGCGCGCCGGCCGCCCTCGACGACGAAACCCAGCAACGTTTTCTCGGCGTGTGATCACGCCTCAGTTTGACAGTACGAAGGAAAGACCATGACCGCTCCCGTTCACCAAGTTCTCCAGCCGGCCGACTGGGCCCCCGCCCGGGGCTATTCCAACGGCATGGTCACGCGGGGGCGCACCGTCTTCCTGGGCGGGCAGATCGGCTGGACCGGCGATCAGGTCTTCGAGACCGACGATTTCATCGGCCAGGTGCGCCAGGCGCTGGAAAACATCGCCGCCCTTCTGCAGGAGGCCGGCGGCGGCCCCGAGCATGTGGTGCGGCTCACCTGGTTCATCACCGACAAGCAGGCCTACACGAGCCGCCTGCGCGAACTGGGCGAAGCCTATCGCGCCGTGATGGGCCGCAACTTTCCGCCCATGAGCGTGGTGCAGGTGACGGCGCTGATCGAGGACCAGGCGAAGGTGGAGATCGAGGCGACGGCAGTCCTGCCGGACTGACGATTTCCGTCTGCCGGCATCGTTCCAGACAACCCCCTCGCCCCGTTTACGGGGAGAGGGTCCCGGCAGGGGGGCGAGGGGCAGCGTCAACGCTTGCTTGTCTGCCCGCATCCTCCCGCGCGCTGCGGCTGAGCGTATAGACGAACGCCGCGATGAACATGCAGGTCATCAGGAGCACGATGGTCGGCGCCGGTGCGCTGTCGAGGAAGAAGCTCAGATAGACCCCGAAGAACGAGGCGAAAAGCCCCACCGCCAGGCTGACGAGCAGCATGCGGTCGAAGCGGCGGGCGAGCAGGAAGGCCACCGCGCCCGGGCCGATCAGCATGGCGATCGCCAGGATGATGCCGACCGCCGCCAGCGCCGCAACGATGCTCAGCGACAGGATCGCCAGGAGCCCGTAATGCAGCGCCCTGACCGGCAGGCCGATCGCCTGCGCGTGCTGCGGATCGAAGGCGTGCAGCAGCAGGTCGCGGCGAAACAGCATGATCGCCGTGCAGACCACCAGGGCGATGATGCCGGTTTGCGCGATGTCTCCCCACGAAACGCCGAGCATGTCGCCGAACAGGATGTGATCGAGATGCACGTCGGTGCGGATCTTCGTGTAGAGCAGCAGGCCGAGCGCGAACATGCCGGAGAAGACCACGCCCATGATCGTGTCTTCCTTGACCCGGCTGTTCTCCTTCAGATAGCCGATGCCGACGACGCAGGTCATGCCGGCGGCGAAGGCCCCGATCGCCAGAGGCAGGCCGACGATATAGGCGATCACCACGCCGGGCAGCACCGCATGGCTGACCGCATCGCCCATCAGCGACCAGCCCTTCAGCACCAGGAAGCAGGAAAGCAAGGCCATCGGCGCGGCGATCAGCACGGAGATGATGAAGGCGTGCTGCATGAACGGAAAGGCGAACGGCAACAGCGGATTGTCGAGCAACGCGCTCATGCGCCAGCCTCCCGCATCGGGGCTTCCAGGGCCGCACGGGCGCGCTTGCGCGCGGCGAGGAATCCATGCTTCGGCGCCAGGAAGAAGGCCGTGAGGAAGGCCAGCGTCTGCAGGACGACGATGATGGCGCCGGTGGCGCCGTCGAGGAAATAGCTGGCATAGGCGCCGACCAGGCTGGACAGGGAGCCGATGGCGACGGCGATGCCGATCAGCCGCGGAAAGCGATCGGTCAGCAGATAGGCCGTCGCCCCCGGCGTCACCACCATGGCGATGACGAGGAAGGCGCCGACCGTCTGCATCGCCGCCACCGTGCAGGCGCTGAGCAGCGTGAAGAAGATCAGCCGCAGCCGGCCGGGATTGAGGCCGATGGAGCGTGCATGGTTCTCG
The DNA here is from genome assembly GCF_001050155.1 of Nitratireductor soli. GTDB lineage: Bacteria > Pseudomonadota > Alphaproteobacteria > Rhizobiales > Rhizobiaceae > Nitratireductor > Nitratireductor soli. Next base: position 149,148 of record NZ_LFVY01000009.1, on the reverse strand, counting down.
TCGAAGAAGGCGACCATCAGGTCCTTCCACTTGACCGCCAGAACGGCCAGCGTGACGCCTGAAATGACAACGAGCTGCAGCGTGTCGCCCGGCGTGATGGCCAGGATGTTGCCAAGCACGATGGTCTGGATGTTCACCGCCGCCGGCGACAGCGAGACCATGAACAGCCCGAGGCCAAAGAAGGAGGTGAAGATCAGGCCGATGATGGCATCCTCGCGCAGCTTGGTGCGCTGGTTGAGGAAGAACATGGCGCCGGCCGCCAGGCCGCCGGCGAAAAAGGCGCCGAGGGAGAATGGCAGGCCGAGCATGTAGGCGCCGGCAACCCCGGGGACGATGGAGTGCGACAGCGCATCGCCGATCAGCGACCAGCCCTTGAGCATCAGATAGGCGGACAGGAAGGCGCAGACGCCGCCAACCAGCGCGCTGACCCACATGGCGTTGACCATGTAGCCATAGGCGAACGGCTCGAGCAGATATGCGCTCATGGCTTCTGCTTTCCCTTTTCCGGTGATGTGCCGTTCTCACCCTCGCCATAGATGACGAAGGGTCGTTCGTCGTCGGTCAACACGGTGACGCGCCGCGTATCCTGCTCGGCATCCTCATGCAGCTCCGCACCGCCCAACGTGAACTGACGCAGCACGCCGCCGAAGGCTTTCTCCAGATTGGCGTGGGTGAACACCTCCGCAGTCGGTCCGGCGGCGAGAACCGTGCGGTTGATCAGCACCGCTCGGTCGCAGAAGCGTGGCACACTGCCGAGATTGTGCGTCGAGACGAGGATGACATGCCCTTCGTCGCGCAGCGCGCGCAGCAGGGCGATGATCGATTCCTCCGTCCGGACATCGACGCCGGTGAACGGCTCGTCGAGCAGGATCACCCGCCCTTCCTGGGCCAGCGCACGGGCGAGGAAGACACGCTTCTTCTGCCCGCCGGAAAGCTCGCCGATCTGCCGCTTGCGGTAGTCGGCCATGCCGACGCGCTCCAGCGCGGCATCGACCATGGCGCGGTCGGCCGGACGCGGCCAGCGCAGGAAGTTCATATGGCCATAGCGGCCCATCATCACCACGTCCTCGACCAGAACCGGAAAATTCCAGTCGACCTCCTCGGCCTGCGGCACATAGGCGACGACGTTACGCTTCAACGCCCGGCCGGCCGGCGCGCCGAGGATCGAGACGCTGCCCTTTGCGACGGGCACGAAACCCATGATCGCCTTGAACAGCGTCGACTTGCCGCTGCCGTTGACGCCGACGAGCGCCGTGATCGTGCCCGTCGGGATCGAAAAATTGGCGTCATGCAGGGCGGTGTGCCCGTTGCGGTAGGTGACTGTCACATCACGGACGTCGATACCGGGCTCGGAGGCGGCAGGCCTGGTTCTGACGACAGGCGCGTTCATTCTCCGGTCAGCCCTATGGCGATCGTTTCGCTCGTCACGCGCAGAAGGTCCAGATAGGTGGGCACGGGGCCGTCCGCGTCGCTCAGCGAATCCACATACAGCACGCCGCCATATTTGATCCCGGTTTCACGCGCCACCTGCTGGGCCGGATCGGGCGACACCGTGCTCTCGCTGAACACGGCGGGCGCATTACCCGCACGGATCGAATCGATGACGTGCCGCACCTGCTGCGGGGTGCCCTGCTGGTCGGCGTTGATCGGCCAGATGTACAATTCCTTCATATCGAAATCGCGCGCCAGATAGCTGAAGGCACCCTCGCTGGTGACCAGCACGCGCCGCGCCTCCGGCACCGCCGCAAGACGGGCGCGGATCGGTTCGGCGGTGGCCTTGATCTTCTCCTTGTAGGCTTCGGCGTTGCGCGCATAGGTCTCGGCATTCTCCGGGTCGTGCTGGGAAAACGCATCGCGGATGTTGTCGACATAGATCAGCGCGTCGCTCGGCGACATCCAGGCATGCGGATTGGGCTTGCCGGTGTAAGGCCCCTCGGAAATACCCATCGGCGCGACGCCGTCCGACACGACGATGCTCGGCACGTCACGCAGATTGCCGAAGAAGCGTTCGAACCAGAGCTCCAGGTTGAGCCCGTTCCACAGGATCAGGTCGGCATCCTGCGCCCGCAGGATGTCGCCCGGAGTGGGCTGGTAATTGTGGATCTCGGCATTCGGCTTGGTGATCGATTCGACCACCGCGGCGTCACCGGCAACGTTGCGCGCCATATCGGCGATGACGGTGAATGTGGTGACGGCCTTGAAGCGCTCGTCCTGCGCGAAAGCCGGCGACGCGGCAAAGGCCGCGACGAGCAGAACGGCCAGACCCTTGGCTAAACCCATGAATTTCCCCTGAAGCAAATGGCAATGGAACAACACGACGGAAGTTAGAGCGAAAACCGGAGCACGTCAACGCTATTGCAAATCATTTGCATTAAAAAGTGGCAGACCAGTCTGCGAAAGGATTTTCTGGGTATGCCTCGTGCGGTGCATACTTGGAATCTTTGCAACTGATTGTCATCTGACGCATAGTCGAGCTATGAATCAGCACCAGAACCGCAAGCCGGATTACGAGCGCGAGATGCGCCGCGCAGGCATCAGGATCACCCGGCCGCGCAAGATCATCCTGCAGATCCTGACGGACACGGAGGATCATCCCGACGCGATGGAAATATTCCAGCGTGCCTCGGCGATCGATTCGAGCATTTCTCTGTCGACTGTCTACCGCACGATGAAACTGCTGGAAGGCATGGGCGCCATCCACCGCCACGCCTTCGAGGGCGGTCGCGCCCGCTTCGAGCAGGCCGGCGGCGAACACCACGACCATCTGATCGACATGGACACGGGCGACGTGATCGAATTCCATTCGAACAAGATCGAGGCCCTGCAGGAAGAAATCGCCCGCTCGCTGGGCTACGATATCGTCCATCACCGGCTGGAACTCTACGGCCGCAAGCGCAAGCGTTGAAATTGAAGCTGCCCCAAGGCGGCGACACGGCCCGTGAACCAAACGCAAGTGCCGCCGTGGTGGAGGGGATACCACGGCGGCCATGCTTGAAACACCGCGGCAGCCCGGAGAGGGGGGATGAGGCTGCCGCTATTTTGTCCGGAAAAGGCGGGGGACGAGCCTTGGCCGGACCACGGCGAAAAATTGCCGCTTCCTGATATTTTGTGCTTGAACGTGGCGATTCAAGGGCACAAGCATTACAAGTTCGTAACAAAGACGTGATGGGTAGAGCGGTTCCAGGAGAAGTGAGGATCCGTTCTCCGTCCGGAATTGCGCAAAAACAATGAGATAGGGCGCCCTTGTGTAGCGTCCGAACGTCGTAAACGACGCAATACTCTACGCCCATTGCATTGACCCGGTGCGTGGTTCGACAGGCTCACCATGAGGGGAGGCGTATGGTTGCAAAGCCCGTCTGCAACGCCCTGGAATCAGGTTCCCTGCCAAACCCGACCGCCCTCATGGTGAGCCTGTCGAACCACGCACGGCGCTAGCCGCACAACGTTTGACCTACCGTCCGTTGCTGTCAGCACATTGGCGTGCAAACCGCCGGTTTGCCCCCTTTGCCATGGACAGGCGGGAGCCATCGCGCTACCCGTAGCAGCCATGAAAAAAGGCGATCATCTCTTCCTCATTGACGGCTCGGGCTATATTTTTCGCGCCTATCACGCGCTGCCCCCGCTGACCCGCAAATCCGACGGCCTGCCGGTCGGCGCCGTGGCCGGTTTCTGCAACATGCTGTGGAAGCTGCTGCAGAGCGCCCGCGACACGGATGTCGGTGTCACGCCGACCCATTTCGCGGTGATTTTCGACCATTCGTCGAAGACGTTCCGCAACGATCTGTACCCGGAGTACAAGGCCAACCGCTCCGAACCGCCGGAAGACCTGATCCCGCAATTCGGCCTGATCCGCGAGGCCACCCGCGCCTTCGACCTGCCCTGCATAGAGCTGCCCGGCTTCGAGGCCGACGATCTGATCGCCACCTATGCGCGGCTGGCCACGGAAGCCGGCGGCGAGACCACCATCGTCTCCTCCGACAAGGATCTGATGCAGCTCGTCGATGGCTCGGTCTCCATGTACGACCCGATGAAGGACCGCGAAATTCGCGTGCCGGAGGTGATCGAGAAATGGGGCGTGCCGCCGGAAAAGATGATCGACCTGCAGGCGCTGACCGGTGATTCCGTCGACAATGTGCCGGGCGTGCCGGGCATTGGCCCGAAGACCGCGGCGCAACTCCTGGAGGAATATGGCGACCTCGACACGCTGCTGGCGCGCGCCGGCGAGATCAAGCAGAACAAGCGCCGCGAGAACCTGATCGAGTTCGCCGAAAAAGCGCGCATCTCACGCGAACTGGTGCGGCTGCGCACCGATGCGCCGGTCGAGTTCCAGATCGACACCTTCGAGTTGGCGCCGCCGGACGGGCCGAAGCTGATCGGCTTCCTGAAGGCCATGGAGTTTTCCACGCTGACCCGGCGGGTGGCGGAGGCGACGGGCGCCGAAGTGGCCGAGATCGAGGCGACGGAAGTGCAGGTTGAAACGGGTGAAGCCGCGCACGGGCCGGACATGGGCACGTCGACCGCCAAGGCGGAGCCCACAGCCGACGATGCGGCATCGACACCGCAGAAGCTGGCCGCCAGGATCGCCGAAGCCGCCCCGGCCGAGGTGTTCGACCGGGCCGCCTATGTCTGCATCCGCGACCTCGACACGCTGCGCGCCTGGATCGCCGACGCCTATGAGACCGGGATTCTCGCCTTCGATACGGAAACCACCTCGCTCGACCCGATGCAGGCCGAGCTCTGCGGCTTCTCACTAGCGACGCAGCCGGGCCGGGCGGCCTATGTGCCGCTCAGCCACAAGAACGGCACGGGCGATCTTCTGGGCGGCGGCATGATCGACGGCCAGATTGCCGAAAAGGACGCACTCGATGCCATACGGCAGGTGATGGCCGACCCGTCGGTGCTGAAGATCGGCCAGAACCTCAAATATGACTGGCTGCTGATGTACAGGCTCGGCGTCGAGATCGTCGGCTGCGACGACACGATGCTGATTTCCTACGTGCTCGACGCCGGCACCGGCAGCCACGGCACGGTCAGCCACGGCATGGACGCGCTGTCGGAGCGCTGGCTCGGCCATACGCCGATCCCCTACAAGGAACTGACCGGCTCCGGGCGCGGGCAGGTGACCTTCGACATGGTCGATCTGGAGCGCGCCACCGCCTACGCCGCCGAGGATGCCGACGTCACCCTGCGCCTCTGGCAGGTGTTGAAGCCGCGCCTGGCAGCCCAAGGCCTGACGAGCGTCTACGAGCGCCTCGAGCGGCCGCTGATCCCGGTCATCTGCCGCATGGAGCATCGCGGCATTGAGGTCGACCGGCAGATCCTGTCGCGCCTGTCGGGTGATTTCGCCCAGACGGCGGCCGGCATGGAGGATGAGATCTATGCGCTCGCCGGCGAGCGCTTCACCATCGGTTCGCCAAAACAGCTCGGCGAAATCCTGTTCGCCAAGATGAGCCTGCCGGGTGGCAGCAAGACGAAAACCGGCCAATGGTCGACATCGGCCCAGGTGCTGGAGGATCTGGCTGCCGCCGGCCATGAGCTGCCGCGCAAGATCGTCGACTGGCGCCAGGTGACGAAGCTCAAATCGACCTACACGGACGCCCTGCCCGGCTACATCAATCCTCAGACGAAGCGCGTCCACACCTCCTATGCCATGGCCTCGACCACGACAGGCCGGCTTTCTTCGTCCGAACCGAACCTGCAGAACATCCCGATCCGCACGGCGGAAGGCCGCAAGATCCGCGCCGCCTTCGTGGCGCCCGAGGGCACCAAGCTGATCTCGGCCGACTACAGCCAGATCGAATTGCGCGTGCTGGCTCACGTTGCCGACATCCCTGAACTGAAGAAGGCCTTCGCCGACGGCCTCGACATCCACGCCATGACGGCCTCGGAAATGTTCGACGTGCCCGTCGAGGGCATGCCGCCGGAGGTGCGCCGCCGCGCCAAGGCGATCAATTTCGGCATCATCTACGGCATCTCGGCCTTTGGCCTGGCCAACCAGCTCGCCATCCCGCGCGAAGAGGCCGGCGCCTACATCAAGCGCTATTTCGAGCGCTTTCCCGGCATCAAGAACTACATGGACGACACCAAGGCGCAGGCGCGCGCCAACGGTTATGTCGAGACGGTCTTCGGCCGCCGCGCCCATTATCCGGAAATCCGCTCGTCGAACCCGCAATTGCGCGCCTTCAACGAGCGCGCGGCGATCAACGCGCCGATCCAGGGGTCCGCCGCCGACATCATTCGCCGCGCCATGGCCCGCATGGACGAGGCGCTGCTCAACGCCGGGCTCGACGACGTCAAGATGCTGCTGCAGGTGCATGACGAATTGATCTTCGAGGCGCCGAACGAGAAGGTCGAGAAGGCCATTCCCATCATCTGCCACGTGATGGAGAACGCCGCCCTGCCGGCGCGCGCCCTGACCGTGCCGCTGCAGGTGGAGGCGCGCGCCGCCGACAATTGGGACGAAGCCCACTGACCACATGACATTTCTCGGGCTCGACCTTGCGACGATCGCATCCTTCGCCCTGACCTCGGTGCTGATCGAGCTGACACCGGGCCCGAACATGGCCTATCTGGCGCTGGTTTCCGCATCGGAAGGCCGCCGCGCCGGGTTTGCGACGGTGGCCGGCGTGGCACTCGGGCTGGGCGCCATCGGCGTCATTGCCGCCCTCGGCGTGGCCGAGGTGGTCCACGCCTCGCCGCCGCTCTACGAGGGGTTGCGCTGGGCCGGAATCCTGTTCCTGCTCTATCTCGCCTGGGACGGCTGGCGGCAGGGAACCGACGTGGTGGCCAGCAACGACAAGCCGGATGGCGCGCATTTCATGCGCGGGCTGGTGACGAACCTGCTCAACCCGAAGGCCGCGGTCTTCTACGTCGCCGTCCTGCCGACCTTCATCGACCCGACCCGGCCCCTGACGCCGCAAACCATGCTTCTGACCGGCATCTACGTCACCGCCGCGACGCTGATCCATGCGGCCATCGTCATCCTGGCCGGTGCATTGCAGCCGCTTCTGGACGATCCGCGGCGCGAGCGTCTCGCCCGGCGCGTTCTTTCGGCGCTTCTGGCTCTGGTTGCGCTCTGGTTCGGTTGGACGACCGCCCGCTAGAACGAGAACCCCGCCGACGAAGGCGGGGTTTGATGACTGAAGCAACTCCGGCGGTGATCGCCTACCACAATTCGTAGCGCAGGCCGACACGCACTTCGTGGCTGGAAAAGCCGGCATCGCTGCCCTGGACACCGGTGGCGCCGGCAGCGGCCGTCGCTGCGTCGAAGGCGAACATGTCGCCGCCATCGACATTGCGGTAGCGGTAGCCGAGATCGACCTTCATGTTGTTGGAGAAGTCGTAGGACACGCCGGCCATCAGCGCATAGGTGAAGCGCCAGTCCGATTCGCCCGCATGGGTCGATGTGCCGGCGAGCGACGGGCTGGGGCAGGCCCCGCCGACGCAGTAGGCGCTGTTGCTGAGGTCGTCCCAATTGACATAGGTGTAGCCGACGCCGGCGCCGACATAGGGCGTGAAACCGACATAGGTGCCGAGATCGACATAGCCGTTCAGCAGAACGGAATAAGCCGTCAACTCCGAAGAATCGTCGGAGCGGCAGGTGGTGCCGAGTGGGCTGCCCGCCGTGCAGGGACTGCCGCTGGAGGTCGTGCCGGAGAAGCTGGCGCTGAACCGGTCGAGGGTCACGTCGGCGCGCAGCCAGTCCGTGAAGGAATAACCGAAGCCGACGCCGAAGCTGAAATCCTTCGACAGGGAGCCCGTGTCAAAGCTGTTCGCGCCGTAGCTCACGCCATCGAAGGTTCGATAGGTGAACGGGTCCTTGGGCTCGGTCTTCAGCGAATAGCCGATGTCGCCGCGCAGATACCATCCGGAACCGATTTCGATGGGAACCACATCGGGCGCCTCCTCGATGACGATCGGCGGATCGTAGTCGGCCGCGCGGGCGAGGCCGAGCGGTACCAGTGTCAGCGCCACTGACGAGATGAGCAGACGGGTAATTAAGCACATAATCCGGACTCCGCGAGATGCGACGGATTAAGGGTGCCCCCGCCGCTGTTCGGAAGCATTGTTAACCATCGCAGTTAAGCGACGGTTAAGGCTAACGTTGGGTTAGCGTGTTTGTTGACCATGGGTTTCAAGCGGCTGCACGGCCCGACGAACCGCAAAACAAAAAACCGCCCGGCACAAGGCCGGGCGGTTCCAGGTCCGATGGGACAGGGTTACTTGTAGACCGGCGGCTCGAACGGAGGCGGCTCGTAGCTCACAACCTGCGGTTCGGAGATGCAATTGGGATTGCCCGGGCCGAACTGGTAACGCAGGCCGGCGCGCGCCTCATGCACGTTGATGCCCTTGTCGAAGCCGGGAGCGACGCCGGAGGCATATTCGAACATCCGCCCACCGGCGACACGCGTATAACGGTAGCCGAGATCCAGGTTCAGGTTCTGCGTCAGGCAGTAGGAGGCGCCGGCCATCAGCGAATAGGCGAAGCGCCAGTTGCTCGACCCCTTGTGGACAATCGTGCTGCCGCCGCTGATCGAATTCGTCAGATCATCCCATTTCACATAGGCGCCACCGATGCCGGCGCCGACATAGGGAGTCACGCCGTAATAGGTGCCCAGATCGACATAGGCGTTGGCCATCAGCAGCAGCGCGCTGTAGGCCGTGCTGTCGGTCGACACGCAAGGGACGCCGCCGCCGCAGGTGCCGGACGTGGTGCCCTCGAAATCCGACTTGAACCAATAGTCGGCGGTCAGATCGGTGCGCAGATGCCTGTTGATCTGGTAGCCGACGCCGGCGCCGAGCGACATGGCGCCCTTCAGCTTCGTCGTGTCGAAATCGTCGGTGCCGCCACCGGCGCCGTAGGTGATGTATTCGGTGCCGCGCAGCTTCGACCAATGGTAGTCGAGATCGCCGCGGATATACCAGCCGCCGAACGAGGGCGCGGGCTCAATGATCTGCGGTGGCGGCGCCTCGATGATCGGCGGCTCATAAAGATCGGCGGCAAAGCCGACCGTCGGGACGATGAGCAGAAAGGCCGCCCCGAACACCTTTGTAAACTTAGACATGGCTTCCCATCCTTGACGTCGCCGCGCCCCCCTGGGCACACTGGCTGATTGCAAGTTGACGGGATATTCGAATGAAAAGGTTAAGTACCGCTTAACCTTAAGCCTTAACCACGTTCGATATGCACGTTTTACGGGAACCGGCGTGTGCCGGAGGTCGATACGGGCCGGGAAATGCAAAAAAGCCGGCGCGCATGGCACCGGCCTTCCTCATGCATCCAGCCTGTCGGTCAGGCGGCGTTCTTCGATTCGGCGATGGCGTGGATGATGTCGTCGACCACGCTCTCGACCAGCGACGGATCGTCGGCCTCTGCCATCACGCGGATCAGCGGCTCGGTGCCCGAAGGGCGGATCACCAGGCGGCCCTTGTTGCCAAGGCGCGATTCGGCGTCGGCTATGACCGCCTTCACCGGGGCCGTATCGAGCGGCTTGCCGCCACTGATGCGGATGTTCTTCAACAGTTGCGGCACCGGCTCGAACACCTTGCAGACCTCGCTGGCCGGCTTGTTCTGGCGCTTGATGCAGGCAAGCACCTGCAGCGCCGCGACCAGCCCATCGCCGGTGGTCGAGAAATCGGACAGGACCACGTGGCCCGACTGTTCGCCGCCGACATTCAGCCCATTGGACCGCATGCGCTCCACCACATAGCGGTCGCCCACCTGGACGCGGTGCAGGTCGAGCTTCAGATCGCCCAGGAAGCGCTCGAGACCGAGATTGGACATCACCGTCGCCACGACCCCGCCGCCGGCGAGCCGGCCCATCTCGTGCCAGGACTGGGCGATCAGGCCCATGATCTGGTCGCCGTCGATGACCGCGCCGTTCTCGTCGACGATGACCACGCGGTCGGCGTCGCCATCGAGCGCGATGCCGATATCGGCGCGCACCTCGTGTACTTTCTTGGCCAGGCTCCACGGGTGCGTCGAGCCGCATTCCTCGTTGATGTTGACGCCATTCGGCTCGTCATGGATCGTCACCACCTCGGCGCCGAGCTCCCACAGAGCCGCCGGCGCCACCTTGTAGGCCGCGCCATTGGCGCAATCGACGACAATGCGCAGGCCCGACAGCGACATGGAGCGCGGCAGGGTGCGCTTGGCGAACTCGATATAGCGGTCATGCACGCCATCGACGCGCTTGGCGCGGCCAAGCCCACCATTATCGGCGAGTGCGAGCTCGACTTCCTTGTCGAGCATCGCTTCGATGCGGCCCTCGATCTTGTCGGACAGCTTGTAACCGTCCGGGCCGAACAGCTTGATGCCGTTGTCGTGGTAGGGATTGTGCGAGGCCGAGATCATCACGCCGATATCGGCGCGCAGCGAGCGCACGAGCATGGCAACTGCCGGTGTCGGGATCGGCCCGAGCAGGAACACGTCCATGCCCGCCGCGCAAAACCCCGAAACCATGGCGTTTTCAATCATGTAACCGGAAAGCCGCGTATCCTTGCCGAGCACGACACGGTGGCGGTGGTTGCCGTTCTGGAAAGAGAGGCCCGCGGCCATCCCGACCTTCATGGCGATTTCCGCCGTCATCGGAAAACGGTTCGCGCGGCCGCGAATACCGTCCGTACCAAAATACTTCTTCGCCATTTTGTCCTTAGTCCTGCCCCTTAGGCGCACTTTGTCGGAGTTACGTGTCAAAGCGGCGTCCCTCAATCCCTATTTGCCACAGGACCGGCTACCAAGCGCATCAAATTCTGTGAGGCAGTGTAACGGTTTCAGTATAAACGTCAGCTTGCCAATTGTGCTTAATAACACATTAATGACCCCGCAAAATATACCATTCGCGACGATCCAGCGAACCGATCCTTATTGCCGGCCAAAGAAAAACGCCGTGAACCGTGTTCACGGCGTTCTTTCATCAAGCTATGGAAAAAGCGGTCTCGCTCTCCCGTCAGCCCTGCGGCTGCGGTTCCAGGCCGCCTTCAGGCTCCTCGCCATCCTTCTTCCGGCCCTGCTTGCGCGCGCCTGCCTTGGGCACTGCCGAACCGCGCGAAGGCGGCGTGTCGTCACCCAGGTCGCGCGCCGGCTTTTCGCCGCGCAGCAGAGCCTTGATCTCGTCACCCGACAGCGTCTCGTACTCGAGCAAGCCTTCGGCGATGGCGATCCAGCCCTTCTTCTGCTTGGTCAGGAGCGCTCGCGCCGTCGCGTAGGCCTCGTCGATAAGCCGGTGCACTTCGCTGTCGATCTTCTGTTGTGTCTCCTGCGACGTGTTCTGCTGGCGCGCCACCGAATGGCCGAGGAACACCTCTTCCTGGTTCTCACCGTAAGCAACCTGGCCAAGTTCGTCGGAGAAGCCCCATTGCGTGACCATCGCCCGAGCAAGCTTGGTCGCCTGCTCGATGTCGGAGGATGCGCCGGAGGTGATGTTCTCCTTGCCGAATTTCAACTCCTCGGCAACACGGCCGCCCATCAAGATGGCCAGGCGCGAGATCATCCATTTGTAGCTCATCGAGTAGCGGTCGCCCTCGGGCAACTGCATCACCATGCCCAGCGCGCGGCCGCGCGGGATGATCGTCGCCTTGTGCACCGGGTCCGCCTTCGGCACCAGCATGGCGACGATGGCATGACCGGCCTCGTGATAGGCGGTCAGTTCCTTCTCTTCCTGCGTCATGGCGTGCGATCGGCGCTCGGCGCCCATCATGACCTTGTCCTTGGCGTCCTCGAACTCGGCCATGGTGACCAGGCGCTTGTTGCGCCGCGCCGCCATCAGGGCAGCCTCGTTGACGAGATTGGCGAGATCGGCGCCGGAGAAGCCGGGCGTGCCGCGCGCCACGATCTTGAGATCGACGTTCGGCGCCAGCGGCACGTTGCGCACATGCACCTTGAGGATCTTCTCGCGGCCGGCGACATCCGGGTTCGGCACCACCACCTGGCGGTCGAAACGGCCGGGACGCAGAAGCGCCGGGTCGAGCACGTCGGGCCGGTTGGTCGCGGCGATCAGGATGATGCCCTCATTCGCCTCGAAACCGTCCATCTCGACCAGAAGCTGGTTCAGCGTCTGCTCACGCTCGTCATTGCCGCCGCCAAGGCCGGCGCCGCGATGGCGGCCGACCGCATCGATCTCGTCGATGAAGATGATGCAGGGAGCATTCTTCTTCGCCTGTTCGAACATGTCGCGCACGCGCGACGCGCCGACGCCGACGAACATCTCGACGAAATCCGAACCGGAGATGGTAAAGAACGGAACGTTTGCCTCGCCCGCCACGGAGCGCGCCAGAAGCGTCTTGCCGGTGCCGGGAGGGCCGACGAGCAGCACGCCGCGCGGAATCTTGCCGCCCAGCCGCTGGAATTTCTGCGGATCGCGCAGGAACTCGACGATTTCCTCGAGATCCTCCTTGGCCTCGTCGACACCCGCCACATCCTGGAAGGTGACGCGGCCATGCGCCTCGGTCAGAAGCTTGGCCTTCGATTTGCCAAAACCCATCGCCCGGCCGGAGCCCGACTGCATCTGGCGCATGAAGAAGATCCACACACCGAGGATCAGGATCATCGGCAGCCAGGAGATCAGATAGCCGAGGAAGGAATTGGAGCCGTCGGATTCGGGGCGCGCATTGATCGTCACGCCGCGCTCTTCAAGACGCGGCACCAGCGACGGATCGCCTGGCGAATAGGTCTGGAAGGGGGTGCGGTTGCCCGTATAGGTGCCGGTGATGCGGTCGCCGGTGATGGTCACCGATTCGATGCCGCCCGACGACAGTTCCTGCAAGAACTGCGAATAGGCGATGTCACGCGTCGCGCCACGCTGCTGGGGCGCCTGAAACAGGTTGAACAGCGCGATCAGCAACACGGCGATGATCGCCCACAGCGCGAAATTTCTGTAATTCGGATTCATATAGGTCCCGCATACACGCCAATATGGCGATCATCCGTTTGAAGTGGTTCAGCTTAACATAGGGAGCCGGTGCATTCTTGCCAAGCCAAGCCGCCCCGACAGCTCACCTTTAGGTTAAGCCTCCGCACCGATTGTGTTCGGGTCATGGCGTGGCGACAGCAATTTTGCCGCCCGTCGCGCGGATCAGGGCGTTGGCCGGCGCAATGTCGAAGGACGGCAGAAGCCGTGCCCATGGCGCGGGAACGCGCAGGCCGGGCGCTCCTGCCGGATCGCGGGCGGCGCCCAGAAGCCGGTTCCCCTGCCACACCGCCGGTTCGGTCGATTGCCCAGCAAAAACAAGATCCTGCGGCAGGGAAGCGGCCACATCCGACGGAACCGCGCGCGCCTGGCGGCCGAAGGCGGCAATCCGCGTGCCCGCCTCGGTGCCGACCCAATAGCGCCCGTCCCAGAGAGCCAGGCTGCCGTCCATGTCGCGCACCGGCAGGTTGCGCCGCTCGCGGTGGACATGAACTCCGGACCGGCGCACATCGAATACAGCCCGCGACAACGTGGCGCAAACACCCCCCTGCAGCGCCGCGAACGCCTTGTCCGCCGCCGCAACCCCGGCAAATTGCCCGGCGCCGCCTGCCATGGCGGCGATCACACGGAACGCATAGAGCGCAGCAACCCGGTCTTCGGCAGCGAACAGATCTTCGGCAACCCGGTAGAGACCCGGCGCGACGCGGTGCAGATGCGCCTCGATCAACGCTGCCGCACGCGCGCCCAACATGACGCGCTCATCGGCCGCTGCGTCCGCCCGACACGCCAAAGCCTCGACCGAAAGATCGCTCAGTCCACGCCGTGCCCGCACCCGCTCGTATGCGGTGTTGTCGTTGCTCGGGTCGTCGAGCCAGGAAACCCCGCCCGCCGTCAGGAAGGCGCGCAGCGCCTCGCGCCGCAGGGGCAGGAGCGGCCGCACAAACCAGGTTGCGCCGTTGTAAAGCGTCGCCGGCGCGATGCCCGCGACGCCCCGGCCCACGCCGCGCGATGCGCGCATGAAGACGGTTTCCGCCTGGTCGTCGCGCGTGTGCCCGGTGAAGACGATGCCGGCGCCAAGATCGCCCGCCGCTTCGGCCAGCAGCGCCAGCCGCGCCGTCCTTGCTGCGGCGGAGATGCCGGAGACGGGCTTTTGCCCGCGCCAGACCATCGTACGATGCGCCACGCCATGCGACCGGCAGAGATCGGCAACGAAGCGCGCCTCGGCCGCTGCCTCGGGGCGCAGACCATGATCCACCGTTACCGCCGTCAGCAGCGGCGCGGCCTGGAGGTCATCGAGAAAACGTTTGAGAAGAATGAGAAGGGCGAGGGAATCGCCACCGCCGGAAACCGCTGCAATCACGCTTTTGTGTTTGCTCAGCGCAAAGCGGCTGAAAAGCTGGTTCGGCTCCGGCTGCATCACCGGGTTCAGCAACCGGCGAGCGCCTGTTCCTGCTTGACCCGCTCTTGCAGCGCGCCGGAAATGTTCGGGTATTTCTGGCCGATTTCGCGATAGGTCACGCAGGCCACGTCGCGCTGGTTCATTGCCGCCAGCGAAATGCCGAGCTTCAGAAGCATGTCCGGCGCCTTCTTGGCGGTCGGGTGGTCGCGGCTGGCGCGCAGGAAGATCTCGGCCGCGTCGCGGTAGCGGTTCTGCCCGAGCAGCGCCTCGCCCAGCCAGAAATGCGCATCCGCCGTCCGCCCGTCGCCGGGAAACCGCTCGATATGATCGCGAAACCCGGCTTCCGCCGTCTTGTAGTCGCCGGACAGGATGAACTCATAGGAATTCCGGTAAAGCTCTTCCGGATTGTCCGCCGAGGGCAGAGCCGCCACATCGTTCCCCTGCGCGGAGTTTCCCTCACCGGGCTGGATCAGGTCGACCGGCGCGCCGATCTCCCCACCGATGATATTGCCATTGGCATCGAAGCGGGCGCTGCCCAGCTGGCGCGGTGGCTCGCCCGTGGTCGGCGCCGGGCCGGTGGCGCTGCCGATGGCACCGCCGTCAACGCCTGTTCCAGGGCTGCCCCCAGACGGCGAACCGGCTGGCGGGTTCGGTGCTTCCGATCTCTGCTGCGGCGTGTCGGTGCCGGCCGCGCCGCCGCCATTCCTTTCCAGCTCCTGGAAGCGGAATTCATTGTCTTCCATCAACCGCCGAAGCTGATCCTGCATCTGCAGGATCTGGAAATTCAACTCTTCCACCCGGCCGTTGAGCAGCCGCATCTCCTCTTCCAGGCCGGAAACCCTGGGATCGCCTGCCTGTGCCAGAATTATGTATCCGCCGTCATGCTCTGCCGGTTTCAGCACCGCCTGTTGCGGCCGAAGCAGGTTACTGCCGGGCGAAAACCCGAGATCGCGGGCCACTGCCGGCCCAACGAAGAAAAGTGGCAGCGCCAGAACGCCGCCCAATACCGTTCGCAAAAACATTCCAAGCTCGCTTTCGCAATAAGACATTGAGGCCATTGTTACCCCAATTGCTCTTTATCAGGGCGCGAGACTTCGGCCAAATTTTGATTTTTAGGCAAAGGCCGCGGGCATTCCGCGCGACTTCCCCCTCGAAAGCTGGCAAGGAACCCGCTATATGGCGCCTCAAAGGATATGGAATGGCACGCATCTATCAGACACGCGCCTGGCAGGACCAGCTTTCTCCGTCGATCGAGGAGATGGAACTCCTGGCGCTGGAATCCTACGCAAACCTGCCGGGAGATTTCCGCGAGCTGACCGGCGAGATCATCATCCAGATCGCCGAGTTCCCGACCGAGGAGATCATGGACGACCTCGCGCTGGAGACGCCGTTCGACCTGCTCGGCCTGTTCGAGGGGCGCGGCATCGCCGAGCGCTGGAACCCCGCCACCGGCGAGGGACCGAACCGCGTCACGCTCTATCGCCGGGCGATCCTCGACTATTGGGCGGAGAACGAGGAGACGCTGGGCGACATCGTCACCCACGTGCTGATCCACGAGGTCGGCCACCATTTCGGCCTGTCCGACGACGACATGGCGCAGATCGAGGACACTGTCGCCTAGAGCATTTTGTAGTCAGGTGGTTCCACCTGACGTCCACATAAATGCGGAAAAACAATGAGATAGATCATGATAAGTTGGAGTGGTATACGGACGGAAACCCGCTTCACACTTTTCCCCATCCCGCGCTGAGGGCGGGCGGGTTCAATAGTCTCCAAGCTTGATATCCGGCGTGTATTCGGCGCCCTCGACCTCCTTGTAGACCGCCTGTCCGCACCGCATCGCCTTCGCCTCCGCGTCATAGGCATAAGTCGGCGCGCCGTGCAGCAGCCAGCCCTTGTTCAGGGCGGCCGTCACCTTGTGGCAAAAGCTTGCATCGTCCGGCCCGGTAAGAAACCGATAAAGCCTCATTGCTCTCTCTCCTCGATGGCCCGCGCCCGGGCGAGCAGGGTTTGCGCCATGTCCAGATGGAGGCGTTCGACCATCCGGCCGCCGAGCGATATCGCCCCACGGCCCTGGTTCTCCGGCAATGCGAACGCATCAACGACGGCGCGCGCCTCCGCAACATCGCCACGCGACGGCGCAAAGGCCGCGTTGGCCGGTCCGATCTGCGCCGGATGAATCAGCGTCTTGCCGTCGAACCCCATCGCCCGCGCTTCCAGGCACGCCTGCCCGAAGGCGTCGAGATCGCGAAAATCGTTCGACACGCCGTCGAGCACGGCGAGATTGCCCGCCCGTCCCGCCATCACCATCTGCAGCAGGAACGGCGCCATGTGACGCCGGTCCGGCGACAGGGAGATGCCGGTTTCCTTGGCGAGATCATTGGTGCCGGCCACCAGGCAGGCAAGCCGCGCGGCGGGGTTTTGCCCGAGCTCGACGATCGGCCCAAGATTGAGCATGGCGCGCGGCGTCTCGATCATCGCCCAAAGCTTGAGCGCGCGCGGCGCATCCATCTCGTCGAGCGCCGCATCCGCGTCGAGAATGTCCTTCGGCCCGTCGATCTTCGGCAGCAGGATACCGTCCGGCCTGGCGGCGCGGGCGGCCAGCAGATCTTCGGTCCCCCAGTCGCCCGCCAGCGCGTTGATGCGCACGACGATCTCGCAGCCGGGCCGCCCGTCACCGGCGAGAAAATCCCGCAGCCGCTCGCGCGCCGCCACTTTTTGCTCAGGGGCGACGGCATCCTCAAGGTCGAAGACCACGGCATCGCAATCAAGCGACGCGCATTTCGCCAGGGCTTTTTCGTTGCTGGCGGGCACGTAGAGAACGGAGCGGCGAAGCGGGGAGGGCATGTCTTGCATGGCCCATTTCATGGCCCAGCGGCGCTTCGCGCGCAAGAGAGCTTTGCTTTGGCCCATCGCCTTGTGTAAGGAGAAGCGGCACACAGAATGGCCGAGCAGACGAGACGGACCACGATACATGGACAAATTCACCAAGCTGACGGGCGTTGCCGCCCCCCTGCCGATCGTCAATGTCGACACCGACATGATCATCCCGAAGGATTATCTGAAGACGATCAAGCGCACCGGGCTCGGCACCGGGCTTTTCGCCGAGATGCGCTATCACGAGGATGGTTCGGAGAATCCGGATTTCGTGCTCAATAAGCCGGCCTACCGCAATGCGCGCGTGCTGGTCGCCGGCGATAATTTCGGTTGCGGCTCGAGCCGCGAGCACGCACCGTGGGCGCTGCTCGATTTCGGCATTCGCTGCGTCATCTCCACCAGCTTCGCCGACATCTTCTACAACAATTGCTTCAAGAACGGCATTCTGCCCATCAAGGTCAGCCAGGAAGAGCTGGACATGCTGATGGACGACGCCCGGCGCGGCTCCAACGCTACGCTGACGGTCGATCTGGAAGAGCAGGAAATCCGCGGCCCCGATGGCGGCGTCATCAAGTTCGAGATCGACGCCTTCAAGCGCCATTGCCTGCTGAACGGCCTCGACGACATCGGCCTGACGCTGGAGAAGGGCCCGTCGATCGACACGTTCGAAAGCAAGTACACGCAAAGCCATCCCTGGGCTTGATAAGGCTCGCCCCGTTTTTCCTTCTCCCCGTCAACGGGGAGAAGGTGGCCCGAAGGGTCGGATGAGGCGCGGCTCCAGCCTCCGCCTGCTGTCTGCGCCAAATTGCCGATCGCAAAGCAAAGCATCCTCCACCGTACCGCCTGCCGCCAGATGCGCCTTGCGCAAAAACGGCTGGCGCTTTAGCAAATGCCTCGAATTCCCTTCGAGAGGCATCCCCAAGAGGCACACATGGCAACGCGCAAACTTCTTCTTCTTCCCGGCGACGGCATCGGCCCCGAGGCGATGGCCGAGGTCAAGAAACTCATCGGCATGATGAACGACGAGTTCGGCGCCGGCTTCGAGACCGAGGAAGGGCTTGTCGGCGGCTCCGCCTACGACGCGCATGGCCAGTCGATTTCCGACGCGGACATGGACAAGGCGCTGGCCGCCGACGCGACGCTGTTCGGCGCGGTGGGTGGACCGAAATGGGACGGCGTTCCCTATGAGGTGCGCCCGGAAGCCGGCCTGCTGCGCCTGCGCAAGGAGATGGAGCTGTTCGCCAATCTGCGCCCGGCGATCTGCTACCCGGCGCTGGCGGCGTCTTCTTCGCTCAAGCCCGAAGTGGTCGAGGGTCTCGACATCCTGATCGTCCGCGAATTGACCGGCGGCGTCTATTTCGGCGAGCCCAAGGAGATCATCGACCTCGGCAACGGCCAGAAGCGCGGCATCGACACGCAGGTCTACGACACGTTCGAGATCGAGCGCATTTCCGGCGTCGCCTTCGAATTGGCGCGCACCAGGGGCAACAAGGTCTGCTCCATGGAAAAGCACAACGTCATGAAGTCCGGCGTGTTGTGGAAAGAGGTCGTGGCGAACATCCACAAGGCCAAGTATTCCGATGTCGAACTGACCCATATGCTGGCCGATGCCGGCGGCATGCAGCTCGTGCGCTGGCCCAAGCAGTTCGACGTCATCGTCACCGACAATCTGTTCGGCGACATGCTGTCGGACGTGGCGGCGATGCTGACCGGTTCGCTCGGCATGCTGCCCTCCGCCTCGCTTGGCGCACCCGACGCCAGGACCGGCGCGCGCCGCGCCCTCTATGAACCGGTGCACGGCTCGGCGCCGGACATTTCCGGCAAGGGCATCGCCAATCCGATCGCCATGATCGCCTCCTTCGCCATGTGCCTGCGCTATTCGTTCAACATGGTCACTGAAGCCGACCGCCTGGAGAAGGCGATTGCCGAGGTGCTCGATGACGGATTGCGCACCAGGGACCTGATGTCGGACGGCATGACCGAGGTCGGCACCGCCGCCATGGGCGACGCCATCGTCGCCAAATACCGGTCACTCGCCTGAAATCTAAACCTGTGGGCGCCGGTCTCAGACCTGTGCCCACAGCAGCGTCAGGACGACGATGCCGGCAAGGCCGGCGATGAAGATCCCCCGGCGCAGCGGCGTGCGCAGAACGGTGTATCCCTGTCGTGCCTCTTCTGCGGTAATGTGGGTGTGATCGCGTTCTATCGGCATGATCGCCTCCTCTCTTCTTGAAACCCGCGGCCGGAGCACAGGTTCCATCGCGTGGGGGCATCAGAGGAAGCCGATCAAGCGCCCGCAGACGAGCACTCCCAGCCAAAGGACAATCGAGAGAAGCCCGAGGACGCGGCCCGCGCCGCGCCTGGCCTGATCGTTCGGCCTCGCCGAGAAATGGAGGAAAACCAGCATGTTCGCCCCGGACAGAAGGATGAGAACCATCTTCAGCGCGAAGGCGGGGTTGGCGACATACTCCGTGGCCCGCACGCCGAACATGAGGGTGCCCGTGACGGCCGCACCAAGAAATGCCGTCAGGGCCAGGCGCCGCATCAGCCGCACGAAGGGCGCCTGCGGTTGCGCGAGCAGGAAGCCGAGAATGCGCAGGTCCATCAGGAACACGCCGGTCAGCAGCGCCCCGATCGACAGGATGTGCAGGGCGTTCACCAGCGGATAGACGTAGAAAGACCTCTTGAGCGCCTCGACCGGCGCGCTGGTTTCTATCGCCGACAGGAACTCCAATCCGGCCACCCCTTCCTCGCCCCATTCCTCGGGGCCCATTCTGCGGCCATGTCGTCAGCTCGGCGGGGCCCGCCCGGGATAGACGTTATAGGTGTTGCCGCCGACAATGATGCGCGCGGCTTTCATGCGACGTTCGCTTTCGTCACGCGAGCGGTTGCCGATGGCGACCACCTCGTCGCCCGGGGCAGCCGCGCCCTCGTCGAAGCCGGCTGCGATGGTGCGCGAGGGCGGCGCCAGTTCCACCCGCCAGCTCTCGCCCTCGACATCCACGTCCAGCGTGGCATGGGGATTTCCGATGTAGATGTCGGTGATGATGCCCTCGAGCCTGAATTGACCGTCCTCCGTCCACGACCACCCGTGATGGGCGAGCGCCGGCACGACGAGCAGCAGGACCCCGAGGGCGAGCAACGGCACCCCGCTGCGGGCGCTTCGCGTCATTCCGCTTCTCATGGCACGCTCCAGGATTGCGTATGGCCTGTAGGCAAACCTATGGCCGGGGCTGCCCAGGTCAACTCACATTCCGGAGAGCGCCCGACCGGCGCATTGACTTCGATCCGATTCGGCGTAATACAGCGCGCGGAAACGGAGATTGTCTCGACATGCGCGCTTTTCTTTCAGCGCCCCATGCACAGAGCCTGCCAAACGCTGTCGGGAACGATGGCGCGGGTTTCCGCTTTACCAAAACGACGGCCAAAACGACCGGCAAAACGGTCTGATCCTTCTGGCTGCTCGTTCTCTCCCCGGGCCAAGCCGGGGAGGAGATGCCCGCATGGCCAAGCGGGTTTCCATTCAAAACCACGCGGAGAGGGACAGGAGTTAGACCAGATGGGTTTCAAGATAGCTGTCGCCGGCGCCACCGGGAATGTCGGCCGCGAAATGCTCAACATTCTCGAAGAGCGTGGTTTTCCCGCCGACGAAGTGGTGGCGCTTGCCTCGCGCCGCTCGGTCGGCACGGAGGTTTCCTATGGCGACAAGACGCTGAAGGTCAAGGCGCTCGAAACCTATGACTTTTCCGACACCGACATCTGCCTGATGTCGGCCGGCGGCACGGTTTCGAAGGAATATTCGCCGAAGATCGGCAAGCAGGGCTGCGTCGTCATCGACAACTCCTCGGCCTGGCGCTACGACCAGGACGTGCCGCTGATCGTGCCGGAAGTGAACCCCGACGCCATCGACGGCTTCACCCGCAAGAACATCATCGCCAATCCGAATTGCTCGACGGCGCAGCTCGTCGTGGCGTTGAAGCCGCTGCATGATGTGGCAACGATCAAGCGCGTCGTGGTTTCCACCTACCAGTCGGTCTCCGGCGCCGGCAAGGAAGGCATGGACGAACTGTTCGAGCAGACGCGCGCCGTCTTCGTCGCCGACCCGATCTCGACCAGCAAGTTCACCAAGCGCATCGCCTTCAACGTCATCCCGCATATCGACGTCTTCATGGAAGACGGCTTCACCAAGGAAGAGTGGAAGATGGTCGCCGAGACCAAGAAGATGCTCGACCCGAAGATCAGGCTGACGGCGACCTGCGTGCGCGTGCCGGTCTTCATCGGTCATTCGGAAGCCGTCAACATCGAGTTCGAGAAGCCCATCAGCCCCGAAGAGGCGCGCGAGATCCTGCGCGAGGCGCCGGGCTGCCAGGTGATCGACAAGCACGAGGACGGCGGCTACATGACGCCCTATGAGAGCGCCGGCGAAGACGCCACCTACATCAGCCGCATCCGCGAGGATGCGACGGTCGAGAACGGCCTGGCCATGTGGATCGTCTCCGACAATCTGCGCAAGGGCGCCGCGCTGAACACGATCCAGATCGCCGAACTGCTCGTCGCCCGCGGATTGATCCAGCCGAAGAAAAAGGCCGCCTGACAGCCCGGAAGGGCGCCGGCAGACTCCTGACCGTTCCCGCAGTTCGTCATCCTCGGGCTTGACCCGAGGATCCATGCCGGAACGGCCCATCCAATGCGCCAACCAACGCATCGCAAACGAAAAATGGCGGGCCTCGCAGCCCGCCATTCGCATTCCAACCACAAGAACCCGCTTAGCTGGCGGCTTCCTCGGTGGCGGCCTCTTCGGCCGGAGCCTCTTCGGCCGGAGCAGCGGCGGCCTCGGCAGCAGCGGCTTCAGCCTCGGCGGCGGCGGTCTTCGCGTCTTCCTCGGCCTGCTTGGCCTCGGCCAGGCGCTCCTGTGCCTTCTTGCCTGGCTCACCCTTTGTCGGGTTGCTGCGCTCGGGGCGCTTGGCAATGCCGGCCACGTCCAGGAAGCGCAGGACGCGATCGGTCGGCAGCGCGCCATTGGCAAGCCAATGCTTGATGCGCTCCTCGTTCAGGACAACGCGATCGGCGTCCTTGTCCAGCATCGGGTTCCACGAACCCAGCTTTTCGATGAACCGGCCGTCGCGCGGGCTGCGCACATCGGCCACCACCACGTGGTAATAGGGACGCTTCTTGGAGCCCGCACGGGCCAGACGGATTTTCAGTGCCATGGTTTTTTCCTTTCGATAATGGCTTCAAGCCGGCACGATGTGCCGGAATCTCGGTCGCGGCTTTCCGCGTGTTGGAAAAGGTCGGCTTTCAAGGCTGACCTCATGCTTGCGCTTCGCCCTCCCGGTTGGCGCCATTGCCGTGTTCCTCGGCGATGGCTTCGTGATGGCGGATCACTTCGTGGATGATGAAGTTGAGAAACTTCTCGGCGAAATCGGGATCGAGATGCGCATCGTCGGCCAGCCGGCGCAGGCGGGCGATCTGCTGGCGCTCGCGCTCCGGATCGGCCGGCGGCAGGTCGTGCGTCGCCTTCAGGTGGCCGACGGCCTTGGTGCAGCGGAACCGCTCCGCGAGCATGTGCACCAGCGCCGCATCGATGTTGTCGATCGACGCACGCAGCTCGAGAAGCTTTGCCTTTGCCGCATCCATGTCGCCACTCATCCCCACATCCTCACTTCTTCTTCGGCAGGCCGGGAAGCCCGCCGGGCAATCCCGGCAGACCGCCGCCCGGAAGCCCCGGCAAGCCAGGCATGCCGCCCTTCGGCAAACCACCGCCCAGACCAGTGCCAAGACCGGCCGCCTCCGCCTGCTTCTGCAGGGCTTCGAGCTGCTTCGGGTCCATCTTCGACAGGTCGGGCATGCCGCCCGGCATCCCGCCTCCGAGGCCACCGAGCCCCATCTTCTGCGCCATGCCGCCCATCAGGCCGCGCATCATGCCGCCCTTGCGGCCCTTGCCGCCCATGGCCTTCATCATGTCGGCCATCTGGCGATGCATTTTCAAGAGCTTGTTGATCTGCGCCGCGTCCGTGCCGGAGCCGGCGGCGATGCGCTTCTTGCGGCTGTGCTTGAGCAGGTCCGGATTGGATCGCTCCCTGGCCGTCATCGACTGGATGATGGCGATCTGCCGGCCGAACATCTTGTCGTCCATGCCGGCATTGGCCATCTGGTCCTTCATCTTGCCCATGCCGGGCATCATGCCCATGATGCCGCCCATTCCGCCCATGTTCTGCATCTGGCGAAGCTGCTCGGCCAGGTCGTTCAGGTCGAACTTCCCCTCCTGCATCTTCTTCGCCATCGCCGCGGCCTTGTCCGCGTCGATGGTTTCGGCGGCCTTTTCCACGAGGCTGACGATGTCGCCCATGCCGAGGATACGGTCGGCAATGCGCTTGGGGTGAAACTCCTCCAGCGCGTCCATCTTCTCGCCGACGCCGATCAGCTTGATCGGCTTGCCGGTGACGGCGCGCATCGACAAGGCGGCGCCACCGCGCCCGTCGCCATCCATGCGGGTCAGCACAAGGCCGGTAATGCCGACGCGGTCGTTGAAATTGTTGGCCAGGTTGACGGCGTCCTGGCCGGTCAGCGAATCCGCCACCAGCAGGATCTCGTGCGGCGACGAAATGCGCTTGATGTCGGCCATCTCGACCATCAGCGGCTCGTCGATATGCGTGCGGCCGGCCGTGTCGAGGATCACCACGTCGTGGCCGCCGAGACGCGCGGCCTGGACGGCGCGCTTGGCGATGTCGACCGGCGACTGGTCGGGCACGATGGGCAGCGTGGCGACGCCGATCTGCTCGCCGATCTGCTTGAGCTGCTCCTGGGCGGCGGGCCGGCGCGTGTCGAGCGAGGCCATCAGGACCTTTTTGCCCTGGCGCTCGGTCATCCGCTTGGCGATCTTGCCGGTGGTGGTGGTCTTGCCCGAACCCTGCAGGCCGACCATCATGACGACGACCGGAGCCGGCGCATTGAGATCGATCGTCTCGCCCTCGGCGCCGAGCATCTCGACCAGCTCGTCATGGACGATCTTGACGACCATCTGGCCGGGCTTGATCGATTTCAGCACTTCCGCGCCGACGGCCTTGGCGCGCACGCGGTCGGTGAAGGAACGCACCACATCGAGCGCCACGTCCGCCTCGATCAGCGCCCGGCGCACCTCGCGCAGCGCCGCCGAGACATCGGCCTCCGACAGCGCGCCACGGCCCGTCAGGCCGTTCAGGATGGAACCAAGGCGTTCCTGGAGCGATTCAAACATCCGCGTTCCTCATATCTCGCATCATCCGCATGTGTTGCGAGAGGTAATGCATCCACGCCACGCCTTCAAACCCGTTGCAAAGCCGAAAAGCACCCGGGGGCGCATCGCGCTGCCGGGTGTTGACCTCCAGGATCGCCTCCTTCGTGAAAAGGTGCCCTGGTCGGCTGCTCGGAGTTGTCACTCGTCGCTGAATTTCCGCGCCTGTAGACAGGAAATCCGGCCTTGAGTCAAGAAGAGTGCCGCGACCGTGGGTCGGCGACACTCTTCTCTGGGCAGGGAACGCCCGTTAGCGCAGCACGTAGACGATGCGTCGCGTCTCAGGCTCGACGAGAACCGGCTGCTGGTTCACATAGACATAGCGATATTGGTAGTCGGGAATCTCGCGCACCTCGACCGTCTCGGGCAAGGCCGCCCCTACCACCACTTCACCGTCCAGATAGACCGGGTCGAGTGTGTTCGACTCTATGTAAGTGCGCACTTCGGTCGGCGGCGCCGGGATCGGCTCGATCGTGCCGAGCGCGGTCTTGCGGCCGATCAGCTCGCCGCGCACCACACCGGTATCGACGCTCGACGTTGCTTCGAACGACACGGGCGGCAAGGCCTCGGCCGGGCGCTCGGTGACGACGATGCGTTCCTCGCCGCCGAATGGCGCGATCAGGTAGTCGGAATAGGCCCACCCATCGACGCCGTTGGCGGTGACGACGCACCATTTGCTGCCCTCCTGGCAACCGCCGATGACGGCTTCCTGATTGGCGCCGATCGCACCGACGACCGGGTAATGCGGGCCAGGGCCCGAGCGGATATTGAGATCGGTCGTCGCCACGGCCACCACGTCGGCGGCGGCGACGCCGGCAAAGGCAAAGAGCGCCGTTGCGGCAACTGCACTCTTGAGAAGCATCCTGTTCATTATCGTTCTCCTGTCAGACCCGACTGGAGCAATAAACGGCAGGGGAGCGGTATTGGTTCCTCGTCCAGGACCCGCTGGAAACGGAGAGTGAACGCTGAAACGGATCGGTAATCACCATTATGCTAACCCGCAAAAGGCCTTGCGGCGGGTGACAGTGCGTGCAAACGCTGGCAGGATCAAATTTTATGGCCATTATTTTCTTAAGGAGAGCGACATGGCTTTCGGGGGCAGGGCGGCGATCATAGCCGCAACTGTGTGTGCATCAGTTTTTGCCGCGGGCGCCGCATCGGCCGCCCAGTGTGGAAGCAATGCGGGCGGCTTTGAGAACTGGAAGGCGCAGTTCAGCCGCGAAGCCGCGTCGCGCGGCATCGGCAAGCGCGGCCTCGATGCGCTGGCCAGCACCAGCTATGCCAGCAAGACCATCGCCGCCGATCGCGGCCAGAAGAGCTTCAAGCTGTCGCTCAACTCGTTCATGCAGAAGCGCGGCGCCAACGCCATCATCTCGCGCGGCAAGGGCATGAAGAAGAAGCACGCACAATTGTTCGCCAACCTCGAGAAGCGCTATGGCGTGCCCGCCGGCCCGCTTATCGCCATCTGGGGCATGGAGACCGGCTTCGGCGGCTTTCTCGGTAACCAGCACACCATGTCGGCCGTGGCGACGCTGGCCTATGACTGCCGGCGTTCGGAGTTCTTCACCGGTCACCTCTATGGCGCCCTGCAGATGGTCGATCGTGGCATGCTGCATCCCAGCACCAAGGGCGCGGCGCATGGCGAGATCGGCCAGACGCAGTTCCTGCCCGGCAACGCATTGAAATATGCGGTCGATGGCGACGGCGACGGCCGCGTCGACATGATCCGCTCATCGGCCGACGCGCTCGCCTCGACGGCCAATTTCCTGCGCGCCCATGGCTGGCGTGCCGGCGCGGGCTATCAGCCCGGCCAAGCCAATTTCCGCGCCATCCAGGGCTGGAACGCGGCAAGCGTCTACCAGCAGGCCATTGCCATCATAGGCAAGGAGATCGATGGGTGAGGCGCGGTCGGCCATAGGCCGATCAATCGACAACGATTTGTCGATTGAAGCGACGAACGCCCGGAGCCATAGCGAAGGGCCGGGAGGCGTTCAAGGAAGCGCTTTCTTTCCTCTCCACTAACACAAAAGGGACCAAGCTCGCGCTCGGCCCCTTTTTTCTTCTGCGTCTTCGCCCTCCTGAGCGAGGAAGCGCCTCCCTACCGGCCGCGCTTCCTCGCCGCCAGCGTCCGCAGCCGCAATGCGTTGAGCTTGATGAAACCCGCCGCGTCCTTCTGGTCATAAGCGCCCTGGTCGTCCTCGAAGGTGACCAGCGCATCCGAATAAAGCGACTTGTCGGACTTGCGGCCGGTGACGATGACGTTGCCCTTGTAGAGCTTCAGCCGCACTTCGCCTTCGACATCCTCCTGGCTCTTGTCGATCGCCGCTTGCAGCATTTCTCGCTCGGGCGAGAACCAGAAACCATTATAGATCAGCTCCGCATAACGCGGCATCAGCTCATCCTTCAGATGCGCAGCACCCCGGTCGAGCGTGAGCGATTCCATCGCCCGGTGCGCCGCCAGCAGGATCGTCCCACCGGGCGTCTCGTAAATGCCGCGCGACTTCATGCCGACGAACCGGTTCTCGACCAGGTCGATACGGCCTATGCCGTTGTCGCGGCCAAGATCGTTGAGTGTCTGCAGCAGCGTCGCCGGCGACATCGCCTTGCCATTGATGGCCACGGCATCGCCGGCCTTGAACGAAACGGTGATTTCGGTCGGCTGGTCGGGCGCGTCCATCGGCGAAACGGAACGCTGGTGCACATATTCCGGCGGCTCGTTCCACGGGTCTTCCAGCACCTTGCCCTCGGACGAGGAGTGCAGGAGGTTGGCGTCGACCGAGAAGGGCGCCTCGCCCTGCTTGTCCTTCGGCACGGGAATCTGGTGCGCCTCGGCGAAATTGATGAGGTCGGTGCGCGACTTGAAGGCCCAGTCGCGCCATGGCGCGATGATCTTGATGTCCGGGTTCAGCGCATAGGCCGAAAGCTCGAAACGCACCTGGTCGTTGCCCTTGCCCGTCGCGCCATGGGCTATGGCGTCGGCGCCCGTCTCGGCGGCGATCTCGACCAGGCGCTTGGAGATCAGCGGCCGGGCGATCGAGGTGCCGAGCAGGTAGGTGCCTTCGTAAAGCGCATTGGCGCGGAACATCGGGAAGACGAAATCGCGGACGAACTCCTCGCGCACATCCTCGATGTAGATCTCCTGGATGCCGAGCATCTCGGCCTTCTTGCGCGCCGGCTCCAGCTCGTCGCCCTGGCCGAGATCGGCGGTGAAGGTCACCACCTCCGCGCCAAGCTCCGTCTGCAGCCATTTCAGGATGATCGAGGTGTCGAGGCCGCCCGAATAGGCGAGCACGACCTTTTTCACGTCTTTGGGTTTCGTCATGATTTCTTCCGGTCTTCGAGAATCTCGGCACAATTCGTGGAGGGCCGGCGAAACAGCGCCCCACAGATTGCGCCGACTATTATCAGGAATGGTCGCACGGGCAAGGCCAGCCCGCCGAAATGAAAGGGGCCACGCCGAAACGACGCGACCCCTTTTGCCCCCGAATGCGCCTTATGGCTAGTTGGCGATCCCTGCCTTGACCTTGGCCACCTCGTCGGCGCTCATCTCGCCGACCGTGGTAACGGTGCCGTCCTTGATCTGCCACAGACGGAACGGACCGGTGATGTCGCCATACTGGTCGAAGCTGACCGGGCCGATGACGCCTTCATACTTGACCGGCTTGCCTTCCTTGATCAACGCCAGCGCTTTGGCGAATTCTTGCTCGCCGGCATGGATGACCTCGCCGCCCGACGCGACCACTTCCGGGATCGCCGCCTTGATGGCCGCCGCATCGCCCTTGCCGGCCTTGGCCACCGCCAGCGCGACGATGGCCCCGGCGTCGTAGGAACGGTCGGCCGCCGGCGCGTCCGGTTTGATGCCGCCGGAGAACGCTTCGTAACTGCCGTAGAAATACTCCGTCGAGGCGGTCGGGCTCGTGCCCGAGGAGGTGCCATAGGCTTCGTTGAGATATTTTGCCCCGACGGCCTCGATGAAGTCTTCGGAGTTCATGCCGTCATTGAGCAGGAATTTCTGCGGGCCTCCGCCGGAAATCCAGGCCCGCGCGATGGTCGCGCCGTCGACGGGATAGCTGACCAGGTAGAGCGCCTCAGGCTCACCGGCCATGGCGGCGCTCGCCTCCGACGCATAGTTCGCCTGGCGCTCGTTATAGGGCGTCACCGAAGTTACCGTGCCGCCCAGTTTCTCGTAGGCCGCCTGGAATTCGCGCACCATGTTGACGCCGAAATCATTGTTGACGTGGACGATGGCGAGCTTCTTCAGCCCCTGGTCCAGCGCATATTTCGCCGCCGCCGTGCCCTGCAGCGCATCCGACGTGATGGTGCGGAAGAAAACGCCGTTGGTCTTGCCGTCGCGGCCGAGCGCCGTCAGCGTCGGCGAGGACGACGCCGGAGACACCTGCACCACGCCGGCTGCTGCCGTGACGGAAGTGAGGATCGGGATCGACACGGACGATATGATGCCGCCGATGATGACCGGCACCTTCTTGACGTTGACGAGCTGTGTCGCCTGGTCGACGGCCACCGTGCCCTGGCTCTGGCTGTCGCGCGTGTCGGTCACCAGCTTGCAGCCGTCGACGCCGCCGGCCTCATTGAAGTCGCGAAAGGCCATTTCGACGGACTTGGCGCCGGCCTGGCCGTACTGGCCGGCGGGCCCGGTCAACTCCATCACCAGGCCGATGGTGATGTCGCAATTCTGGGCCGCCGCCGGCATTGCAAGCCCGGCGAAAACCCCAGCGAAAACCGTTGTGGCAAGAAGTATCTTTTTCATGACTGTGTTCCCCTGTCTGGTTTGCAGGTTTGGTTTTGGTTTCTGGCCCACATGCCGGGGGCCCTTCCGGTCTTCCGTTTTTCACCGCGCCATCCCGCGCGGCATTCCTTGCCCCGTGTCAGGCAGCGCCCTTGTTGAGGTTGTATTTCATGATCGAGCCGTGCCGGCCTTCACGGTCCCGCTCCAGGTCGAAGACATCGCCTTCAATGGCGTTGGCCTTAGCCAGCACCGCATCGATTTCCGCCATGTCGCCAGCCATCAGGGCGAGATCCGAAATGGCCAGATTCGCGCTGAGATGCGAACGGTTGCGCGCACCGACGATGACGCCGGCGACCGATGGCCGCCGCAGCATGGCGGCGCTCGCCACGGTGGCGACGGTGCTGCCATGCCGCCGGGCAACGGCATCGAGCGCACGCAACAGCGCCTGGAAAAGCGCCCAGCCGCCGAAATCATCGATGATCAGCTTGTACTTGGTCAGCGAACGGTTTTCGAGCTGCGCGGCCGGTTCGGCCACGCCCAGCCAGCGCTCGCTCAGGAAGCCGCCGGCAACGGTGCCGTAGCACAGCAACGAGACGCCATGGGCGGCGGCGGCATCAGTCATCTCCTTCGCCGGGCGCCCGTCGAGAAGCGAATACTGCACCTGCATGGAGGTCAGCGGCACGCCGCTCTCGGCGATCGCCAGCATGTGCGCCGTGTCGAAATTGGTCCCGCCGAGCCTGTCGATCTTGCCCTCGCGGCGCAGCTCGTCCAGCCAGTGCGCCGCCTCCAGCCATCCCGGCACGGCGTAGTCCCACCAGTGAAACTGCACCAGGTCGAGCCGCTCCTGCCCCAGCCGGCGCAGCGATTCATCGACGATGCCCGCCACATTGGCCCGGGTCAGGCGTGGCAGCAGGTTCAGGTCTGGCACGCATTTGGTGTGCACCTTGACGGCGGCCAGCGCCGCCGCGCCGCGCAGATCCGCATAGCGCTTGCGGAAGCGGCCGATCAGCTCCTCGACACCCGTATAGATATCGGCGCAATCAAACGTGGTGATGCCCGCATCGGCGAAGGCGACCATATCGGCGACCGGGTCCTCGCTCTGCGCCGCGCTGTGGCCGCTCGACAATTGCCAGCCGCCGCGAATGACGCGGGAAATCTCGTAGCCGGCGGCGAGTTCAATGCGCTGCATCGTCTGTCTGGTCCTTCGTCAGGGGCACTGCGGTGGTTTCGGCATGGCTGAAACGGCGCTTGCCGAGCCGGGTGATGCGCAGACGGGATCCGCAGTTCGGGTCTGGACAGGCCACCTCCGCGTCGGTGGTCATCCAGTCGTTCGCGTGAGCCGGGCGCTGCTTGGCGGCCAGCAACGGCAGCACGGCCGCCAAAGAATAGATGGAAAAGCCCTGGCCCGGCGGCAGATGCAGCATCTCGCCGCGCAGCTCGAAATGATCGCCGGGCTTGGCGCCGCAATAGATCGGCGCGCCCTCCGGCACCACCACCTCGACGCGCAGATCGTAGAGATCAAAACCGTCATCCCTGGATTCAACCATAGCGCGCCACCTTCTCCTTGGCGTCGAGACTGCTGCGGATCAAGTCGAACGAACGGGTGATGTCCTGGGTCAGCGCCTTGATCGAGGCCTCCGCATCACGGCGCTCGAGCGCCTCGATCAGTGCCCAGTGGAAATGCGTGGCGCGAATGTCGCGGTCCTCGTCATGGATCTGCGCCGCCGCGCGCACATAAGGCCCTGATTGCAGCCACAGGCTTTCCACCACGGGGATCAGCACCGCCGAACCGGCCGCACGGTAGATATGGAAGTGGAAACTGTGGTTCAGTTCGGAGGTTGTGTGCGCCTTGTCGGGATCGTCGCCGCCGAAGGCCGCGTCGCAGCGGCGGGTCAGCACGCGCAGCGCATCGAAATCCTGCTTCGACAGCGTTGCGCTGGCCAGGGCGGTGAGCGCACCCTCGACCAGGCAGCGCGCCCGCGCAAGATCGTCGAGCCGTTCACGGGTGATGAGCGGCACGCGCACCGAGCGGTTCGGCAAGGCCTCGAGCGCCTGTTCGGACACCAGCCGCCCGAGCGCCTCGCGCACCGGCATGGTGCTGGTGTCGAGCTTGGCCGCGACATCCTGGATGCGCAGCATGGCACCCGCGTCGAACATGCCGTGCATCAACGACCGGCGAAGCTCGGCATAGACCCGGTCCTGCAGGGTTTCCCGGCCAACCGGCGAGAGAGGCGCGCGGCTCACCATCAGTGGTCGCCTCGCGCCCGCAGCGGTGCGGCAAGGCGCACAACCCGTTCGGCCCCATCGCGAAACCACGCTGGCCCGGGCCTGTTTCGATCCGCCGTCATACGCCACCTCGCTTCCCTTGCGCCGGGCCGGACGGTTCTGTCCGGACCAGCCCGCCGGAGCCGCCTTGAGAAAGGCTTCGGCAGGCACGCAAACTTTCCGGTTGCTTTCCGCAGCAATGTCAAGTTTGATCAAACATCATAGATCACGATTTGGCAAGCGATCCTATGACGGATATCGACCAACACCCCGGCCGAACGCCTCGCCCCTCCGCCGTCGCGCAGGGCACGGTGCTTGTCGAGGCGCGGGACGTGGGGATGCATTTTGGCGGCCTGCGCGCCGTCGACGGCATGTCGCTCTGTCTGCGTCAAGGCGAGATGCTCGGCCTGATCGGCCCCAACGGCGCCGGCAAAACGACGTTGTTCAACCTCATCGCCGGCAGTCTCAAGCCGACCGAGGGCCGCATTCTGATCGGCGGCCGCGATGTCTCTGGCGAAGGTGCGGAACGCCGCATCTCCTGCGGCGTTGGCCGCACCTTCCAGATCCCGCGCCCTTTCGCCGAAATGACCGTGCTGGAAAACGTGCTGACCGGCCGCCAGGCGCAGGCCGGCGAACGCATATGGATGAATTTCCTGCAAGGCGGCCGTGTGGCGCAGGAAGAACGGCAGGCGGTCGAGAAAGCCCGCGCCCTGCTCGATTTCGTCACCCTGTCGCATCTGGAGAGCGAGCCGGCCCGCGTTCTGTCCGGCGGGCAGCGCAAGCTGCTTGAACTGGCCCGCATCCTGATGGCCGAACCGCAGGCCATCCTGCTCGACGAGCCGGCTGCTGGCGTCAACCCGACCTTGCTCGAAGTGATCATCGAACGCATTCAGCGGCTCAACACCGACGGCAAGTCGATCTTCCTGATCGAGCACAATATGGAGATGGTGGCGCGGCTGTGCGGCCGCGTCGTGGTCATGGCCGCCGGCCGCCACCTCACCGAGGGAACGCCGCATGATGTGGCGCGCGACCCTTCGGTGATCGAAGCCTATCTGGGCACGGCCGCATGAGCGCCCCATGAGCACCGTGGCACCACCGCCCGCGCTGGCCACGCAAGCGCTGGTCGCCGGCTACGAGCGCGACCTGCCGATCGTCCGCGGCGTGGATTTCCAGGTGGCTGCGGGTGAACTGGTGGTCATCCTGGGACCGAACGGCGCCGGCAAATCGACGCTGGTCAAGGCCATCGCCGGGCTGGTACCGATCCACTCCGGCCATGCCTTTCTCGCCGGGGCGGACATCACCCGCTCACCGGTGCAGGAAAAAGTGCGCCATGGCCTCGCCTTCGTCCCGCAAACGGAAAACATCTTCGCCACCCTGTCGATCCAGGAGAACCTGCAGCTCGCCGCCGACATCCTGCCCCGGCGCGTGCAGGCGGAACGCATCGCCGAGGTCTGCGACCTCTTCCCGGATCTCGCTGCCCGCCGCTCGGCCCGCGCCGGCAATCTCTCCGGCGGGCAGAGGCAGATGCTCGCCGTCGCCCGCGCGCTGATCGTCAAGCCATCCGTACTGATCCTCGACGAGCCCTCCGCCGGCCTGTCGCCAAAGATCGTCGGCGAGGTTTTCGCCCGGCTGAAGGACATCAACGCCGCCGGCATCACCATCGTCCTGGTCGAGCAGAACGTGAAGGCGGCGCTGGCCATCGCCCACCGCGCCGTGATCCTGGTGGAGGGGGAATTGCGCCACGAGGGACCGGCGGCGACGCTGGCTGAAGACCCGATCGTCGCCCAGCTCTACCTCGGCGCGGCGCCTGCCGGACAGGAGGAAGGGCGATGAACCCGCAAGTGCTGGTCGACGGACTGATCGCCGGAGCCATGTACGGCCTCGGCGCCATTGGCGTGACGCTGACCTATTCGATCCTGCGTTTCGCCAATTTCGCCCATAGCGAGCTCCTGACCTTCGGCGCATACGCCGCGCTGGCGCTGAGCTCGGCGCTCGGCGTGTTGTCGGCCGGGCTTCTCGCGCCGATCGGGCCTTTCTCCTTCGGCTGGTCCCTGCCGCTCGCCGCCATCGCCGCCATGGCCCTGACCGGCCTTCTGGCGCTCGCCGTCGACGCCGTTCTGTTCGGCCGGTTGCGCGTCCGGCGCAGCTCCATCATCGTCATGGTCATGGCCAGCTTCGGCGCGGCGCTCACCCTGCGCAGCCTGCTCGAATTCGTCTTCACGTCCAAGCCGGCTTACTTTACCCGCGAACTGCAGATCGCCCTGCCGCTCGGCGGCGGCATGCGTGCCACGCCGGACCAGCTTCTCGCCCTGGCCGTCGCGGTGCTGCTGGTCGTCGCCGTGCACCTGCTTCTGACGCGCACGGCCATCGGCCGCTCCATGCGCGCCGTCAGCGAGAACCAGGCGCTGGCCGGCGTCGTCGGCGTCGATGTGCGCAAGGTCATCCGCGTGGTCTGGCTGCTCGGTGCCGCCCTTGCCTGTGTCGCCGGCATCATGGCCGGCCTTCTCGTCCAGCTGCGTCCCTATATGGGCTTCGACCTGCTTCTGCCGCTGTTCGCCGCGGCGATCCTCGGCGGCATCGGCAGCGTGCCGGGCGCCATGCTGGCCGGGCTGATCGTCGGGCTGGCCGAGGCCGGCACGGTTCAGTTGATCGGCGCCGAGTGGAGAACGGCCGTCGCCTTCGTCATCCTCGTCCTGGTGCTGCTCCTGCGCCCGCAAGGCCTGTTGGGGAGGCCGCAGGCATGAGCGTCGAACTGATCGCCTATGGCTGCTTCTTCCTGACCGTCGCGCTGACCTACGCCATCATGTGCCTCGGCCTCAACCTGCAATGGGGGCAGACCGGGCTGTTCAACGTCGGCATCGCCGGCTTCGTCGCCATCGGCGCTTATGTCTCCGCCATTCTGACAACGCCGGACACGGCCGGCCGGCTGGGGGGTTTCGGCCTGCCCATGGCTGTCGGCTGGCTGGGCGGCGCACTGGCCGCCGCCCTGGTCTCCTATCTGGTCGGCCGGCTGACCATACGCCTGCGTGCCGACTATCTGGCCATTGCCACATTCGGTATCGCTGCTGCCGTCCAGCTTTGCGCGCTCAACCTGGAGCCGATCACCGGCGGGCCGTTCGGCATCGGCTTCATCCCGCGCCCCTTTGCCGCCCAGGCCGGCAATCCGCTGCTGTTCAGCCTGTTCAATCTGGCGCTCCTCATCACCGTCGTCCTGCTCCTGTACTTCGCCCTCGAGCGGCTGGTGCGCAGCCCCTGGGGCCGCGTCCTGCGCGCCATTCGCGAGGATGAGACAGCGGCCCTGGCGCTGGGCAAGAGCGCCACGCGCTTTCGCCTGCAGGCTTTCGCCATCGGCGGCGGCATCATGGGACTGGCCGGCGCGGCACAGGCCCATTTCATCGGCTTCATCGCCCCTGAGAACTACCTGCCGATGCTGACCTTCCAGGTCTGGGCGATGCTCATCGTTGGCGGTTCCGGCAACAATCGCGGCGCCATTCTCGGCGCCGTCCTCGTCTGGGGAATCTGGGCTGTTTCAGCGGCGCTGATCGCCGCGGTTTTCGATCCCGGCCAGCAAGCCCGCGCCGCCTCGTTGCAAATTGCTCTCATCGGCGTTGCAATATGTGCAGTGCTGCTTTTGCGCCCGCAAGGCATATTGGGCGAGATGCGCACGGTTTCGCGCCATCTGGGAACGCTCGCAAAAAGAACGCAACCCGCCGAAAAAAGGCCGGAGTAAGATCATGACCGACCGCCCCGCATCTGAACCGGAGACGAGCCGATTATCCGAAACATTGGTGGTCCGGCGGCTTGTCTGCGGCCTCTGGCAGGTGGCCGACCTGGAAAAGGACGGCGGCACGCTCGATCTCGACAGCGCCGCGGATGCGTTGCAAGCCTATGCCGATGCCGGTTTCGACACATTCGACATGGCCGATCACTATGGCAGTGCCGAATTGATTGCCGGCCGGCTTCTGGCCCGCTATCCGACCGGCGCGAAACGGCCGCTGGCCTTCACCAAATGGTGCCCCGAGCCCGGCCCGATGACAGCCGACGCGGTACGCCGGGGCGTTGCGGAGCGGCTTGAGCGCCTCGGCGTCGACAAGGTCGACCTGTTGCAGTTTCACTGGTGGACCTTCGAGCATCCCGCCTGGCTGGATGCGTTGCACGAAATGGCGGAGCTGCGCCGGGAAGGGCTGATCGGTGAGATCGGCGTGACCAATTTCGACGCCGCGCATCTGGCCGTGGCGCTGGCCGATGGCGTGCCCATCGTCAGCAACCAGGTGTCCTTCTCGCTGGTCGACCGGCGCGCGGCAGGCGATCTCGCAGCGCTATGCGGCAGAACCGGCGTCAAGCTCCTCGCCTATGGCACATTGTGCGGCGGCTTCCTTTCCGACAAATGGCTGGGGCAGAAGGAGCCGGCCGAGATCGCCGACTGGAGCCGGCAGAAATACAAGCGCTTCATCGAGACCACCGGCGGCTGGGTGGCCTTTCAGGGGATTCTTGCGGCCGCGGGAGACATTGCCCGCAAGCATAACGTGTCGATCTCCAACGTCGCCACACGCTGGGTGCTGGAGCACGAAGCCGTCGCTGCGGCGATCATCGGCGCCCGGCTCGGCGAGAACGAGCACCGCACGGACAATCTGCAGGTTTTCGGCTTCTCGCTCGATGCGGAAGACCGCGACCGGCTCAACGCCGCCTTCACGGCGACGCGGCCAGTGCCCGGCGACTGCGGCGACGAATACCGCCGCCCGCCCTACCTCACGGCCTCCGGCGATCTTAGCCACCACCTGCAGGCCATCCCTTCCATCCACAAGCCGGAACCGATGCCCGGCCGACCCGATCGGACGCGCGTTTCATCGGGCAGCGTATGGGAAGAGTTAGCCGGCTATAGTCGCGCCATACGTGTCAAGGATACGATCCGTGTTTCCGGCACGACTGCGACCCATGGCGCCGACCGCTGCGTCGCGCCGGGCGATCCCGGTGCCCAGGCCACCTACATTCTCGACAAGATCGCCGCCGCCATCCGCGCCCTCGGCGGCACCATGGAAGATGTGGTCCGCACGCGCATCTATCTGCGCGATGTGACGCATTGGGAGCCGGTGTCGCGGGCCCATGGCCGCGCCTTCGCCGCCATGCGCCCGGCCAATACGCTGATCGAAGCCGGCAATCTCGTCGGCGACTATCTGGTCGAGATCGAGGCCGAGGCGGTTATCGACTGAGCGCAGTGCTGACGGACTGCGAGGTTGATCGTTTTCGGCTTTTGTCGGTGTCCGCCCTCATCCTTACCCTCTCCCCGCATGCGGGGAGAGGGTGCGTCAGCGTTGCGGCCAACGTCCTTCTCCCCGTGAACGGGGAGAAGGTCCCGGCAGGGGGATGAGGGGCGAGCGCCGACAAAAGCCTGGACTGCTATGATAAGCGACGCAGCGAAACTTCCCTAAGCCGGCATATCAAGCCGCCTCGAGCGTCGCCACCGTCTTCAGCGCCCCGTCGAGCATATCGCCCTTCTCGTCCTTCAGCGCCGCCTCGCGCAGCCGGCGCAGCCAGTCGGCGGCGTCCGCCCGGCCCTCGAGCAAGGGCAGGCCCGACAACACCCGGTCGAACTTGGAATGCGCCCGCATATGCGTGTCGCTATACCCCTTGATCAGCCGGCGGCAGTTGAGGATCTCGACGCCCAGTGCGTAGTCGCGACGCGCCGTGTCGAGCGCCAGCGCGTACCAGCGCTGCAGATGCGCCGTCTCCACCTGATGGCGCAGCAGGCCGCGCCGCCAGGGTCGCAGCGTACCGATCACCCACAGCGCGCCAAAACCCGTCAGGCTGTCTGTGCGGATACGCCGGCCGCGATTGATGCGCCGGTCGATCCATTTGGCCAGGCCCGGCCGGCTTTCGATGAAGCGGCCGAGACCGGCGGGCAGCGTGCCGCACACCTCTTCGATGCGCGGGTGAAAATACTCCGTCACCTGCAGGACGTTGCTGTCGCCGACACTCATCTCGCGGCGGATGCGCGCCTCGCGCGCCGTGCGTGTCTTCAGATCGGCGACGCGCAGAATGTCGTCATAGCACATGGCATTGGCCACGTGCTTGGCCGCGGCGGTCGACAATGCATGCCCCCGCCCGGCATCGTCCAGCGCCAGCGCCTCATCAACGCGATCGAGATAGTCGGCGCCATAGGCCAGATCCTGATAGTCGACCACCTTGCGCAGGCCGGCCAGCGCCATCGCGGCAACCGGTTCGGGATAGGCCCCGGCGCGACCGGCAAGCCGGCGCCACTCCGCCACGAGACGGTCGGGGCCGCGCACGGAAACGTCCTTGCCAGCCGAGCCGGCTGCAGGTTCGGCTGCGTCCGGCGCAGCAACGCCCGTCGCGCGGTCATAGGCCATGCCGAAGGCGGCCAGACTGGCCTTCACGCCGCGACCCGATGCGCGGATGGTTTCTTCATAGCTTTCGCGCGCGAAGGGCAGGGCGCCCGATCCCGCCAGCGCGCCGAACAGGCTGGCGGAGATCATCGACCCCGCCTCGACGGCGATCTTTTCCATGTCGAAGGCGACATAGCGGCTGGCCGCCTGCCGCGCATTCTCATGCACGGTCGGCCCGTCGGCGCGGCCGTCACCCGGCTCGATCTTTTCCGACACGGCGGCGATCCGGTGCGCCGAGGCGATCAGCGTGGTGCGGTCGGGCGTCACGAAGCCGCGCATCACCGCGCGGCCCGCCTCCATCAGCTCGGCGGCGATCAGGATGTCCACGTCGCCCTGCGCCGGCGACAGGGCGAAAACCGGCCGCCGGCCGGTATCCGGGCACATCTCCACATAGTAGATCGTCGCGCCGGTGCGCTGCGCCACGCCGGCGACCGAGGTCGACTGCGCCAGATAGCCATTACGCTCGGCGACATCGGTGATCCAGTTGGTGAGCACGCCGCCACCCTGGCCGCCGACCGCCAGGACGGCGAGCTTGGTGATCTTCTGATCGCTTTGTTTCTTGCTGCGCGTGGCCATGCCGCTATCCTCAAGCCTCGATGAAGGTCAGGCGACGTTTTTCGCGCCGGCTCTGCAGGAAGTGGGTAACGCCGCGCCGGACGCCATCCATGAACCGGTCCCAACGGCCGGGATTGTGCACCACATCGGCGCGGTAGAAGGACGGGCACAGCACGGCGGCCTCCGCCACCTCACCGCAATTGCCGCAACCGACGCAGGTGTGGTCGATGGAGGCCACGGGGTCGTCGCGCAGCGGATCGTCCAGCGTCTTCACCGAAAGCGACGGACAGCCCGACAGCCGCATGCAGGCGTGATCGCCCGTGCACACATCCTCGTCAACGCCGAAGCGCGGCTTCACGACGCGTTCGCCGCCGGCGATGGCCTTGGCGGCCAGCGGTTTCTCGCGGCGCTGCCGGTTGAGCATGCATTCCGACGAGGCGACGATGACCTTCGGGCCCTTCTCCTCGGTCGTCAGCGCCTCGCGCAACGCGGCGCGCACCTTGTTGACGTCATAGGTGCGGTCGATGTGCCGTATCCATTTGACCCCCATCCCCTTCACCGCATCGGTGATCGGATGCTGGGTTGATTTGGAGCGGTTGTCGGCGCGCGACGACAGGATGTCCTGCCCGCCCGTGGCCGCCGAGTAATAATTGTCGACGATGACGATGACGCCGTCATTCTGGTTGAACACGGCATTGCCGATGGAGGAGGTCAGGCCATTGTGCCAGAACCCGCCATCGCCGACGAAGGAGATCGACCGCCGCTTGGCGTCGGGCGCATTGAAGGCCGAGGCCGAGGCCGGCCCGAGGCCATAGCCCATCGTCGTCGCCCCCAGCTCGAACGGCGGCATGATGGAAAACAGATGGCAGCCGATGTCGGAGGCGATGTGGTGCGGCCCGAGCTCCTGCTCGATCAGCTTGGTGGCGGCAAAGATCGGCCGCTCCGGGCAACCGGTGCAGAACCCCGGCGGACGCCCCGGCACCACCTTGGCAAGGTCGGCCGCCAGCGCGTTTTCGCCCGAAGCATTCGGCGCCAGGAATTGCGCGGCAAGCATCTGCGGCGCATGCGCGCGCAGATAGGCGCTGATCCCGTCGAGCATCACCTGGCCGGTGTATTCGCCGGCCATCGGCAGCATTTCCTTGCCGAGGATGCGCGTGTCCAGCGCCGCCTTGTGCATCATCGAGGCGATGGCCTGCTCGAGATAGTTGGGCTGGCCTTCCTCGACGATCAGGACCGTTTCCTTGTCCTCGCAAAAGGCGATCACCTCGTCGTCGATCAGTGGATAGACGGCGTTGAGCACATAAAGCGGCACATCCGTCTCGCCATAGACGTCGGCCAGGCCCAGCCGCTGCAGGGCGCGGATGACGGCGTTGTACATGCCGCCTTGCAGGATGATGCCGGATTTTCCGCCTTGCGGCCCGAAGAACTCGTTGATCTTGCGCGAGCGGATGAACTCCACCGCTTGCGGCATGCGCTTTTCCACCTTCTCCTTCTCATGCAGGAAGGAGGCGGGCGGCAGGACGATGCGGTTGGTGTCGCGGCGCGGCGTTTCCAACGCCTCGGCGACCGTCATCGTCGGGCGGCGGTTGTCCTTGGTCTCGAAGCTGCCGGACACATGGCAGCTGCGGATGCGCACCATCAGCATGACCGGCGTGTTGGACACTTCCGAGAGCTCGAACCCGTCCTCGACCGCCTGAACGATGGACGGCAGATTGGCGCGCGGGTCGAGCAGCCAGACCTGGCTCTTCATGGCGAAGGGATGGCTGCGCTCCTGCATGATCGAGGAGCCCTCGCCATAGTCCTCGCCGACGATGATCAGCGCCCCGCCGGTAACACCGCCGGAGGCCAGATTGGCCAGCGCGTCCGATGCGACATTCAGGCCGACGGCCGATTTGAAGGCGCAGGCGCCACGAATGGGATAGTGCACGGAGGCAGCCAGCATGGCCGTCGCCGTCGCCTCCGAGGCGCTCGCCTCGTAATGCACGCCCAGTTCGCCCAGAATGTCCTGCGCGTCGGCCAGCACATCCATCAGATGGCTGATCGGCGCGCCCTGATAGCCGCCCACATAGCCGACACCGCTCTGCAGCAGCGCCTTGGTGATGGCGAGGATGCCCTCGCCGTGAAACGTCTCGCCCGCTCCAAGGCGAAGTTTTTCCACTTCCTTGACGAAGGAACGTTCAGCCATGGTTCAGTCTCCCGTCGCCGGATCCGCGCCCCTGGGGGAGGGGCGCGCGAAACGGATGCTTAAAAATCGTGTTTGCGGATGTTGCCGAGGAGCTTTTGCAACGTGCCGATGAAGGCCGTGTACTCCGCGTCGTCTATGCCGGCGAACATGTGCTCGAACGCTTCATGCATGGCCGGCCAGGCACGGTTGAACTCCTCGCGTCCGCTCTCGGTCAGAAAGATCTTGCGCGTGCGGCTGTCGTCCTGGCAGGCTTCGCGCCGCACCAGTCCCTGCGCCTCCAGCGCATCGAGCGTGCGGCTCATGGTCGATTGCTCGATCACCGTGAAGACGGAGAGCTCATTGATCGACATGCCGTCGCCGACCGCCAGCACGGCCAGCGCCCGCACCTGCGGCACGGTCAGCCCCTGGCGCCGAAGGTCGAGCCGCAGGCTGGCATTGTAGCGGCCCATGATGCGGTTCATCAGATACGGGGCGAATTGCTGCAGGCCGATCTGCCCCAGCGTCGTGACCCGTGGATTCCTGCCGTCGACACGCTCGTCCATCACAGCCTCTCCGCCAGTAAATAGCCCGAGCCACCGCCGAGACCAGCCCCGGGGTGGGTCGATGCGCCGATATGATAAAGCCCGTCGACCGCCGTAGTATGATTCATGCTGTTCTTGAACGGCCGCCACAGGAAGGACTGGTCAACCGTCGATGACCCGCCATAGGGATCGCCCCCGACCAGATTGACGTTCATCGCTTCCAGATCCGCCGGCGAATAGGCCCGCCGCGCGATGATGGTGCCGGCAAACCCGTCGATATGGCGGCTGAGAACCGCTTCCGCCCGGTCCGCATAGGCCTCGCGCAGCGCCGGCGTCCAGCGCCCATCGGCCGGTATCTCCAGCTTTCCGGCGGCATCGCCGCGCACGTGGCGCGGCGCTTCGGGAAGCTGCAGCCACAAGACAGCCTTTCCCGGCGGACAGCGCGACGGGTCGAGCGCGTGCGGCTGGCCGACGCAGATGGTCGGCTCCTCGGGCAGCATGCCGCGCAGCGCCTCGTTGCAGGCTTTCGACACACCGTCGAGCCCCGGCGTCAGATGCAGCAGCGCCACGTCGCTCAACCCCTTGCTGCGCCATGCGGGCGGGCGGTCAAGCGCGTAGTGAAGCTGGAAATTGCCTTTTCCATAGCGATAGCGGCGCGTTGCTTCGCCGGCTTCCGGCTGCGGCGTCGCCGCCAGAAGACGCCCGTAGAGCTGATCCGGCGTCACCGAGCAGGCAATGGTCGAGGCGGCGATCTCCTCGCCGGAAGCCAGCCGCACGCCGCGCGCCTTGCCGTTCGTCGTGAGAATCTCGGCCACATCGGCCCCGGTGCGGATTTCCCCGCCGCGCTCCTCGATCAATCCTTGAAAGGCGTCGAGCAGATTCTGCGCCCCGCCCTTGACCACCGGCGCACCGGCGGCCTCCAGGGCAAACGCGATCACCTTGCTGATCTGGCCGGAGAAGGCATCTTCCGGCCCGAGCCCCGCATGCAGCGCCCATGGTGCCCACAATGCCCGTGTCGTTTCGGAACCGTAACTGCTTTCCAGCCAGCCGCGCGCCGGCGTCAGCGCTTCGCCGAAGAAGCTCGCCAGCGCCCGCGGGCCGCGCCGCCAGGCCTCGCCCGCCAGGAGACGTGCCGTGGCAAAACTCCACACCCGCCCGCCAAGCAGGCCGAAGATCAACCCGGCATTCCGTTCGACCGAGGCAATGTCCGCCAGGTACTGCACGCCATCACCGGCTTCGACTGCATCGAATGCCGCCACATTCGCCGTCCGGTCGCGGCCGTGAATGAGGAAATCGCCGTTCGGCCGCAACACGCCGGTCGGCGTATCGCTGTTGCAGAACTCCAGCCCGTGCCGCGCCAGATCGCCCGCCAGCGCCGCATAGGCCGGCGAGGTGACGAACAGCACGAAGGTGGTGGCCATCACATCATGCACGAAGCCCGGCGCGGTGACCGCCTCGGTGCGGATGCAGCCGCCGATGCGCTCATTGCGCTCCAGCACCAGGACACGCCGGCCCTTGCCGCCCAGAAGGGCGGCGGCGACCAGCGCGTTGATGCCGCTGCCGACGATAATCGTATCGGGGGCGGACATGGCGGTATCCCGGCCGTTCAGCCCTTGGGAACCAGGGCCAGCGCGCGGCAGGGGCTGCCCGTGCCATGCTCGATCTTCAGCGGCGCGGCGATCAGGATCGCTCCCTTCGGCGGCAGCTTGTCGAGATTGGCCAGGCTTGCCAGACCATAGCGATTGGCCTTGTGCATCAGATTATGCGCCGGGAAGGGCGGCTCCATGCCGCCGGCCTGGCCGGCATCGGTGCCGATGGTCTCGCTGCCCCAGCCGATCACGCCCTTGTCGATCAGATAGCTGATCGCCTCGGGTGTCGGTCCGGGCGAATGCGGGCCGGTCTCGTCGGCGTTGAGGAAGTCGGCTTCCGATCCGTTGCGCTTGTACCAGTCGCTGCGCAGCACCACCCATTCGCCGGCCTGGATCGCGCCATGCTTGGCTTCCCATGCCTTGATGTGATCAACGGTCAGCAGGAAATCGTTGTTCTCGGCCACTTCCTTCGAGCAATCGATGACATTGACCGGCGCGACGAAATTCTTCGGCGCGATCGTGTCGGTCGAGCCGTCGGGAAAATCGCGGCCGGTGATCCAGTGGATCGGCGCGTCGAAATGGGTGCCGGAATGCTCGCCCACCTTGAGCCAGTTCCAAGCCCAGAACGGTCCCTTGTCGTCATACTCGGAGATCTTGTGGACCTCGATCTTCGGTGTGTCCACCGCCAGCTCGGGCGGCAGCTTGAGGAGCGGCGTGTCGGGACCGAGCACGGCCGACAGATCCACCACCTCGATCTTGCCGGCAAGAAGCTGGCCGGCGAATTCGCCAAGAACGGACTGAGTCATGTTTCTCCTCCCAAAGAGCGTCAAGAATCCGCGGCGGCGCGCCGCATGAGCGTTACGATGATCTAGACGAAAAAGAATGCATATGCAATTATCTTTGCTTCTGGGAGGGGAGTTCCGGCCGACGTGAAGATTTACGACGCGATCATTGTAGGCGCCGGGCACAACGGATTGGCCTGCGCCGCGCATCTGGCTCGAAAGGGCTGGACAACTTGCGTTCTGGAGCAGAGTTCAGCCATTGGCGGCGCCGTCCGCACGGAACCGTTCACGCTGCCGGGATACCGGCACGATTTCGGCGCGATGAATCTCAGTCTTTTTGCCGGCTCCGCATTTCATAAACTATATGCAGATGAATTGAAATTGCACGGCTTCGCCCTGGCCCCCGCCAGCGATTGCTTTGCCAGCGTGTTTCCCGACGGGCGCTGGTTCGGCGTCAGCACCGACCTGGAAAAGACCGTTGCGCGGCTCGCCCGCCTGTCCGAGCGCGACGCCGAGGCCTGGCGGCGGCTGGTTGCAGCGTTCCCCGGTGAAGCGGCATTGATCTTCGCCGTTCTTGGCTCCCCGATGACGGCGCGCGCGCTGGCCGGACTTGCCTGGAAGGCCTGGCGCTCGGCCGGTGTCGGCGGTGCGCTGAAACTTGTCCGGCTGCTTCTCTCCTCGCCGCGCGCCTGGCTCGACCAGCAGTTCGAGAACGATGCCGTGAAGGCGACATTGGCCGCCTGGGGCATGCATCTCGACTTCGCGCCGGACATCGCCGGCGGCGCGGTGTTTCCCTATCTGGAATCCATGGCCGGCCAGGCGTTCGGCCTTGTCATCGGCAAGGGCGGCGCAGACACGATGATCCGCGCCATGGAGGGCATGCTGCAAGCCGATGGCGGCGTCATTCGCACCGACGCTCGGGTCGAACAAATCATCGTCGAGAACGGCCGCGCCACGGGTGTGCGGCTCGCCGGTGGCGAAACGCTTCAGGCCCGCCGCGCCGTGGTGGCGACGGTGGCCCCACGGGCGCTGGCCGC
The DNA here is from genome assembly GCF_001050155.1 of Nitratireductor soli. GTDB lineage: Bacteria > Pseudomonadota > Alphaproteobacteria > Rhizobiales > Rhizobiaceae > Nitratireductor > Nitratireductor soli. Next base: position 104,606 of record NZ_LFVY01000009.1, on the reverse strand, counting down.
CGGCCTTTTGCCGAACGGGTCCGGCGATGCCGCGTTCGACAAGGCGGCGCGCGACTTCCGCCATGCGCCCGGCACCATGATGATCCATCTGGCGCTGGACGGCCTGCCCGACTGGAGCGCCGGCGCGGAACTGCAACGCTTCGCCTATGTGCATCTGGCGCCCTCGCTCGACATGATGGCGCGCACCTATCAACAGGCCATTGCCGGCGCCTTGCCCGACGAGCCGGTGCTTGTCGTCGGTCAGCCCACCGCGATCGATCCAACGCGCGCTCCCGATGGTAAACACGTCCTGTGGGTCCAGGTGCGCGTGCTGCCGGCCGAGATCAGATCGGATGCGGCGAGCCGGATCGCCCCCGATACCTGGGACGTGGTCAAGGACGCCTATGCCGACCGCGCGCTGGCGATCATCGAGCGCTATGCGCCCGGCCTGTCGAAGAAGATTCTCGGCCGCGCCGTCTTCTCGCCGCTCGACCTCGAACGGGCGAATCCGAATCTCGTCGGCGGCGACCAGATCTGCGGCAGCCATCATTTGTCGCAGAATTTTCTCTTCCGTCCGGTGCCGGGTTTTGCCGGCTGGAACACACCGGTCGCTCATCTCCACCTGGCTGGCGCGGCCACCTGGCCGGGCGCCGGCGTCGGCGCCGCCTCGGGCTTCATGCTCGCCCAGCAATTGGGAGGACGCTGAAACCGAACCTTCTTCCTGACACCGGCATTTTGCAGTCAGGTGGAATCACCTGACGTCCGCATAAATGCGGAAAAGCAAAGTGATAGAGCGTCCTTTATGCGTCCGAATGGACGCATGGCGCTCTAGCGATCACAATGACGCCCGCAAGCCGCACGAAATCAACACAGATGGCCAGCCGGGCAAACACAAGGGGAACCATCATGAGCTGGACACCAAACAGACGACACCTTTTGGGCTATGGCGCCGCCGCCTTTGGCGCCGCCGCTTTCGGCCTGCCGGTCTCGGCGCGCGCCGCCGGCGACGAGCTGACCATCGCCTACAACGTCAACCTGCCCTCCTGGGATCCGACCACCGGGCCCTCGGCGGTCAATCCCACCGTGCAGGGCTTCTATCAATCGGTCTTCGACCAGTTCATCGCCCAGAAGCCGGACCTTGCCTTCGCGCCGGGCCTGATCACCGAGTGGGGCTGGAACGACGACCGCAGCAAGATCCACATGACCGTTCGCGAAGGCGTCACCTGGCATGACGGGTCGCCCTTCACCGCGGAAGACGTCGTCTGGTCGCTGGAGCGCGCCGCCAAGCCGGAGACCGGCAATCCGATCCAGTTCGTCTGGTCGAAAATCGGCAACTTCTCCATCGACGGCAGCAAGATCACCGCCGACGTCCTGTCGTTCGAGCCGACCCTGTTCAAGTGGATGTCGTTTCTCACCGGCTATGTGATGCCGAAGGCCTATTACGAGAAGGTCGGCGCGGAGGGCTTCGAAGCCGCCCCCATCGGCACCGGCCCCTATATGGTCGACAAGTTCGAGCGCAACGCCTTCCTGCGGCTGAAGGCCAACCCCAACTATTGGGGCGGCAAGCCGGCGTTCGAGAACGTCACCATCAAATTCGTCACCGATGCGGCGAGCCGCGTTGCCGAGGTCGAATCGGGCCGTTCGCAGGTAACGCTGGAAATCCCCTACGAGGAGTATGACCGGCTGATCGCCAAGGACGGGCTGGCCGGCGCCGCCACGCCCATTTCCGACATCGGCATGATCTTCCTGAACGACATCGAGGTGATGACCGACCGCAATGTGCGCCAGGCCGCCGTCATGTCGATCGACAAGACGCTGCTGGTCGACCGCCTGTTGCGCGGCTACGGCAAGCCGATCGACACGCTGGAAGCGCCCGAATACGCCGCCTTCGACGACAGCATCAAGACGCCCTACGATCCCGACAAGGCGCGCGAGCTCCTCAAGGCGTCCGGCTACTCGACCGACAACCCGGTGAAATTCAAGATCCAGACGACGCGCGGCTTCAAGCCGAAGGATTACGAGATGATCCAGGCCATTGTCGGCATGTGGCGCAAGGTCGGCATCGAGGCGGAGATCGAGGTCTACGAGATCGCCAAGCATTTCGAACTGCGCGCCGCCGACCAGCTTGCGCCCGCCGCCTTCTACAACTGGGGCAATGCGATCGGCGATCCGACCACCTCGACCGGCTTCGCCATGTATGGCCCCAGCCCCCATTCGGTCTGGGACGGGCAGGACCTGATCGACATGATCAACCCGCTTTGGGGCGAGCCGGACGAGGAGAAGCGCATCGCCGGCTGGAAAGCCGTATCGAAGCACATCGCCGAGGAAGCCTATGTCATCCCGCTGATCCAGTATGTGCAGCCGGTTGTCCACGCAAAGAACGTCAACATCGTGCCGCACATCTCCGGCGCCCTGCTGCCGGCGTTGATGACGCCCGCCTGACCTTCGTGCTGAAAGATACAAGCCGGCGGGGCCTCGGATATCCCCGCTGGCATGGCTTTGAAATCTGGATTGGCATGTGATTCTGCAAAAATTCCTGTTGCGCCTGATGACCATGGCCGTGACGCTGTTCGGCGTCGCCGTCGTGGTCTTCGTCGTCATTCGCGTGGCACCCGGCGACCCCATCGCCATGATGCTGCCGCCCGGCGCCGGCCCCGAAGACATCGAGCGCCTGCGCGCGCTCTACGGCCTCGACAAGAGCCTGCCGCAGCAATTCGTCATCTGGCTTGGCGGCGTCCTGCAAGGCGATTTCGGCACCTCCATCTCGCTGCGCCAGGATGTGTTGTCCCTGGTGCTTGGCCGGCTGCCGGCAACGCTGGAGCTTGCCACCCTGGCCCTGTTGATGGCCCTGGCCATCGGCGGCCCGCTGGCCATTCTCGGCGCCCGCGAGCGTGGCACGGCGGTGGAGGCCGGCATCGATGTCGCCGGTGGGGCCGCCTTGTCGATCCCCGATTTCCTCTGGGGCCTGTTGCTGATCCTCGTCTTCGGCGTGCTGGCGCCGATCTTCGAGATTTCCGGCCGCGTCTCGCCCAGCCTCGACCTGCCGTTTGCCACGCAGTTCTATCTGGTCGAGAGCATTCTCCGGCTGCGCTTCGACCTGACCGCCGACCTCCTGGCGCACATGTTCATACCGGCATTGGCGCTGGCGCTGCCGCTTGCCGCCATCATCACCCTGCTCCTGAAGCAATCGCTGAAAGAGGTGATGGACCTGGACTACGTCGTGCTGGCGCGCGTGAAGGGCTTTTCCGAAACCCAGGTCATCCTGCGCGAGGCGCTGAAGAACGCCGCCCTGCCGACCCTGACGCTGATCGGCGTGCAATTCACCTTCCTCATCGGCGGCACGGTGATCGTCGAACGCCTGTTTTCCTATGAGGGGCTTGGCAACATGGCGATCGATGCGGTCATCAACCGCGACCTGCCGCTGATCCAGGGCATCGTCCTCGTTTTCGCGCTGATCTTCGTGCTCATCAATCTGGCCGTCGATCTCTCCTATGCGCTGCTCAATCCGAGGCTGCGTCATGGATAGCGCCCGCGCGACGCGCCGCCCGAGCGCGCGGCTGTGGCTCGCCGGCCTGTGGCTGGCGCTGGTCTTCATCGCCGCGATCGCCGCGCCCCTTCTCGCCCCGCAAGACCCGCTGGCCCAGGATCTGCTTTACGAGCGTCTGCCCCCCTTCTGGATGGCAGGTTCCGAATCCGGCTATCCATTGGGCACGGACAGCCTCGGCCGCGACCTGCTCTCGCGTCTGATCTACGGCGCCCGCATCGCCGTCATCGTTGCGCTGGTGGCCGCTTTCGCCGCCTGCCTGCTCGGTTCGGCCCTTGGTTTGATAGCCGGCTACTTCGGTGGGTGGGCGGATCGCATCATCTCGCGCCTCGTCGATATCTGGATGGCCTTTCCGCCGGTCCTCTTCGCGATTCTGCTCGTGGCCGTGCTCGGCACCGGCCTTCATTCGGTCATCATCGCCATCGCCGTGATCGATTGGACCCGCTTCTGCCGGGTCGTGCGCGCCGAAACCATGGTCCAGGCGCGCATGGACTATATCGAGAATGCGCGGATCGTCGGCTTCGGCCGCTGGCGCATCATGCTGAGCGAGGTGCTGCCGAACGTACTGCCGCCCATTATCGCGCTTCTATCCCTGGAGATGGGCATCGCCGTCATCGTCGAGGCCATCCTGTCCTTCGTCAACCTGTCGATCTCCACCGACGATCCGACCTGGGGCGGCATCATCGCCGAGGGCCGCCTGTCGATCCATCAGGCCTGGTGGATCCTCGTATTCCCGCTGATCACCCTGTTCCTCACCGTGCTCTCCTTCAGCCAGTTCGGCGAGGGATTGAAGAGCCGCTTCGACCCGGTGCTCAGATGACCGCCCAGCCTCTCTGCCTCTCCATCGGCGCGCTCAGCGCCACCCTGCCGAATGGCGACCGCGTGCTGCGCTCCGTCTCGCTCGATGTCGCCGCCGGCGAGGTGCACGCGCTGGTCGGCGAAAGCGGCGCCGGCAAGAGCATGATCGGCAAGGCCCTGCTCGGTGTCCTGCCGCCCGGCGTGCGCCAGGTGGAAGGGTCGATCACGCTCGAGGGAACCCGGCTGGAAACGCTGGCCCCAGCGGCGCGGCGGCGGCTGATCGGCGCCCGTACCGCGCTGATCCCGCAGGACCCGCTGACGGCGCTCAACCCGTCGCGCCGCATCGGCCCGCAGATGACCGACCGGCTGACCCACATACTGGGCTGGCCGGCGGCAAGCGCCCGCGCCCGCATTCGCGAAATGCTGGCGGAGGTGCATATCCGCGAACCGGACCGCGTCATCGCCGCCTATCCGCACGAGCTTTCCGGCGGCATGCGCCAGCGCGTGCTGATCGCCGCGGCCTTCGCCGCCGAACCGCGCCTGATCGTCGCCGACGAACCGACCACGGCGCTCGACGTCACGGTGCAGAAGCAGATTCTCCGGCTCATCGCCGATCTGCAGCGCCGGCATGGCACCGCCATCCTGTTTGTCACGCACGACCTTGGTGTCGTCGCCAAGATCAGCCAGAGCGTTTCGGTCCTGTATGCCGGCATGGTGGTGGAGCGGGCGCCGGCGCCGGAACTCTTCGCGACACCCAGGCATGCCTACACAAAGGCGCTGATGGCCGCCACACCGCGCTACACCCACCCCGCCTCCAGCCTGCAGCCGGTGAACAGCGCGGTTCTGGCCGAACTGGCGCTGGAGGTGCGGGCCGCCGACACCGAATGGAAGCGCGCGCATGGCTGACCGCCTGTTCACTGTCGAGGGGCTGAAGGTTTCCCTGCCCGACATGGCCCGCAAGCCGCTGCTTGGCCCGGCGCCGATGCTGGACATCCTGCACGGGCTGGATTTCACCCTTGAGCGCAATTGCATCACCGGCATTGTCGGCGAATCCGGCTCCGGCAAATCGACGCTCGGCCGCGCTCTGGTCCGCCTGCTGGAGCCAAGCGCCGGCAGCGTCGTCTTCGATGGTCACGACATCGCGCATCTGCCGGAACCGGCGCTGAAACCGTTGCGCCGCGACCTGCAGATGATTTTCCAGGACCCCATGTCGTCGCTCAACCCGCGGCGCACCATCGGTGCGATCATCGCCGCGCCGATGCGCCATCACGGCCTGGCCGACCGCATCGACGAGCGTGTAGCGGCGGCGCTGACCCGCGTCGGTCTGCCGGAAAATTTCGCCGCCCGCTACCGGCACCAGCTTTCCGGCGGGCAGAGGCAGCGGGTCGGCATCGCCCGCGCCCTGGCGCTGGAACCGAAATTCGTCCTTGCCGACGAGATCGTCTCGGGCCTCGATGTCTCCACCCAGGCGCAGATCCTGACCCTGCTCGACCAGCTCGCCAGCGAGATGGGACTGACGATCGCCTTCATCAGCCACGACCTCTCGGTGATTCGCCGCCTGTGCCGGAACACCATCGTCATGCGGGCCGGCCGCATCGTCGAGGCGGGGCCGACCGATGCGCTGTTCGCCGCGCCGCGCGAGACCTATACGCGCGAGCTGATTGCCGCCATCCCGCTACCGGAAATCGATGATGACTGGCTGACGCGCTGAAGTTTTCACGACCGGCTGCGCAAGCGGGATGCCCAAGCCGGTTTCCCGTGATATTGAGCGAGCATGGCGCAGAAGAAAGCACATGAAGTCGACCGCTGGCTGGCCCGGCCCGAAACGGCAGTCCGCATCGTCCTGATCTACGGGCCGGACCGCGGCCTGGTCAGCGAGCGTGCCCGTCGTTTCGCCGAAGGCACGAAATTGCCTCTCGACGATCCCTTCACCGTTGTCCGCCTCGATGCGGCAGAGGTGGAGCAGCAACCGGGCAGGCTGGCCGACGAGGCGCTGACCGTGCCGATGTTTTCGCCGCAACGCCTGATCTGGGTCAAGGGAGCGGCCAATCAGAAGGCGCTGGTCGCCGACATCACGGCCCTGTTGGAAACGCCGCCGGCCGATTGCGTCGTCCTGGTCGAGGCTGGCGACCTGCGCAAGGGTGCATCATTGCGCTCGGCCGTCGAACGCGGCAACAGCGGCATGGCGCTGCCTTGCTATGCCGATGACGGGCGCGGGATCGACGCGGTCATCGATGAAGCGCTCGGCGCCGCCGGCCTCAGCATCGCGCTGGACGCGCGACAGGTTCTGAAATCCAATCTCGGCGGCGACCGCCTGGCGACGCGCGGCGAGTTGGAGAAGCTGGCGCTCTATTGCGCCGGCAACGGCCAGGTGACCGCCGACGATATCCGCCGGTTGACGGGCGATGTCTCCGGCCTGAGCGCCGACGAAGCCGTCGATGCCATCATCATCGGCCAGTTCAAGGAATTCGATGGCGCGTTTCGCCGCTTCCTGTCGGCCGGCAACCCGCCCTTCCTTGTCCTGTCGGCCACTTTGCGGCAGATCCACACGCTGCAGACCCTGCGCCGGGCCATGGACGCCAGCGGCCAATCGGCCAGCGCGGCGGTTGCCTCGGCCCGCCCGCCGGTTTTCTTCTCGCGCCGCAAAACCGTGGAAACCGCGCTGAGCCGCTGGAGCGGCAGCGCATTGCAAAGCGCTGGAGAACGCCTGCAGGCAGCCATTCTGCGCACAAGGCAAAGACCGGCCCTCGCCGTCCCGATCGCCCGCCAGGCCCTGATGGCACTCGCCATCGAGGGCGCGCGCGGCCGGCGTTAACGCTTGGCTAACCATAAATGACGGCAGCGATGGCCGAGGCTATTGCTTCAGCAGGCGGCACAGCTCGTCGAGCTGCTCCAGGCTGCGATAGGCAATGCGCATTTCGCCACCGCGTTCCTTATGGTTGATAACCACTTTCAGGCCGGTCTGATCGCTCAGCAATTTCTGCAGCGCCAGCGTGTCGGCGTCCTTTTCCTTGCGCGTCTTGCCGCCTTCGGCAGCTTCCGTCGCCGATGGGGCACTGGCCAGAGCCTCGGCCTGCCGCACGGAAAGCCCGTCTTCGACAATGCGCCGGGCGAGCCCAAGCGGGTCTTCCGCCGTCACCAATGTGCGCGCATGGCCGGCCGACAACGACCCGTCAATGATCAGATCGCCAATCACGTCCGGCAGCTTCAAGAGGCGCAGCGTATTCGCCACATGGCTGCGGCTCTTGCCGATCACCTGGCCCAAATCCGCCTGGGTGTAGCTGTGATCGTCGATCAACTGCTGGTAACCGCGCGCCTCTTCCAGCGGATTCAGGTCAGCCCGCTGAACATTCTCGATGATAGCCAGTTCCAGCGCCGCTTTGTCATCCACCTCGCGCAGGATAACCGGAATTTCGTTCAGTCCGGCCTTTTGCGCCGCACGCCAACGGCGCTCGCCGGCAATGATTTCGAAACGGCCGGGCGCCGAGCCGGAACGCACCACCACCGGCTGGACGATGCCATGCTCGCGGATGGATTGCGCCAGATCGCTCAGTTCGGCCTCGATGAACTGGCGACGCGGATTGCGCGGATTGGGGGAAATGAACTCGATCGGCACGGCACGATCGGCGCGCACGGTCTCTTGCCGAGCGGCCTCCGGTTTGTCCATCTCGCCGATCAGGGCGGCCAGGCCGCGGCCCAGGCGTTTGCGTGAGGGATCTTCGTTCATGTTACAACACCACCAAGCACCAAACTGACATATTCCGTGACGGCCGCTCCCGCCGCCATGCTATGCGGCCCGCAAGCGCCGCTCGCGGCGAATCACTTCCGAAGCGAGCTGCAGATACGCCTGGCTGCCCGAGCACTTCAGATCGTACAGGATCGCCGGCTTGCCATAGGACGGCGCCTCGGAAACCCGCACATTGCGCGGAATGACCGTCTCATAGACCGTTTCGCCCATATGCGCGCGCACATCCTCGACCACCTGGTTGGCCAGATTGTTGCGTCGATCGAACATGGTCAGGACGATGCCCTGGATGCCAAGCTTCGGATTGATCGACCCGCGCACCTGCTCGACGGTCTCGAGAAGCTGGCTCAGGCCTTCCAGGGCGAAGAACTCGCACTGCAGCGGCACCAGGACGGAATCCGCCGCAGCCATGGCGTTCAGCGTCAACAGATTGAGCGATGGCGGACAATCGACCAACACGTAAGAGTAAGGATAGGCCTCGTCCCGCAGCGCGTTGCGCAGCTTCAGGACGCGGTCCGGCGCGCTGGAGATTTCCATTTCGATGCCCAGAAGGTCGAGCGTCGATGCGACCACGGACAAGCCCGGCACCGCGGTTTCCATCGCCGCTTCGATGAGACCGGCGCGCCCGGTCAGCACGTCATAGGACGAAACGTGCCGGTCTTTGCGGTCGATGCCCAGGCCGGTGCTCGCATTGCCCTGCGGATCCAGATCGACGACCAGAACATTCTCGCCGATCGCCGCCAATGCCGTGGCGAGATTGATCGCCGTCGTGGTCTTGCCGACCCCGCCTTTCTGGTTTGCCACTGTGATGATTCGCGTGCCGCTGTTCATCGCTGCTGCTACCCCGGATTAACCCAATACAGAAGGTTTGCGCGACGCCGCCCCTGGTGGTCTGACCGAAACAGAGGTATCCATCCGTTTCGGTAAGTCAGCCCACAAGCTATTGATCTGGTGGGGCGATTTTTCCCAACAGATGGGTACATCTGTTAGAATCGCACCGCTGGCGAAACCCGACTTGGGTTACTCACATCCAGAATAACAGCATCCGCATCAACCTTGTCAGCATGTTCTACCAGATCGAATCGCCACACGTTAACGCTTTCTTCCACCTCGCGGCGGTAATCCCGGCCTTTATGAAACAAGCCACGCGCGCCATTGCTGAGCCACGGTGCCGTCAGTTCCAGCAGCAACGGCAACGGCGCCAAGGCGCGCGCAGTGACGATTTCCGGGCTTCCCACTGCTGTGTAGCACTCTTCGATGCGCCGTGCGTGGATGCGTGGCGCGACACCGACCTCATTCAGCGCCGCGACGAGAAACGCCGCCTTCTTGCGGTTGCTTTCGACCAGCTGAACCGTGGATTCGGGCCTTCCGCCGAGCAGAATCGCCATGATCGCCCCGGGGAATCCACCCCCGGAACCCACATCCACCCAGTGGCGCGCCTGCGGCGCCAGGCGCAGCAATTGCGCGCTGTCGAGAATATGCCGCTCCCAAAGCGTGCCGAGCGTCGAGGGTGCCACCAGGTTGATGCGCTTTGCCCAGCGCTGAAACACCGCCTCAAACGCCACCAATCGATCGAATGTTTCACGTGAAACCGGCCCGGCGATTGTCTGCAGCTGATTGAACCGCTCGGCGCTCACGCGGCACCCAGTTCGAATTCCACGTGTCGCAATGTCGCTATGATCAGGGCCAGCGCGGCTGGCGTCATGCCGTCGATCTTCTGTGCATCGGCGATGTTGCGCGGCCGGCGTAGCGCCAATTTCTGCTTTAGTTCGTTCGACAGACCGGGCACCGCTGAAAAATCCAGATCGCCCGGAATTTCGCGGGCTTCCTCGCGGCGCAGCATGGCCGCATCGTTGCTCTGCCGTTCCAGATAGACGGCATAGCGCGCTTCGGTTTCCAGTTTCTCCGATAAAAGCGGAGGAATTTCAGATAGTTCCGGCCAGATGCCGGTGAGACGGCGCATATCGACATCCGGATACGACAGGAGATCATAGCCGCTGCGCCGCACGCCATCCCGGTTCAGCACGATACCATGCTGCGCGGCTTCATTCGGGCTAATGGAACGGTTCCGAATCGATTCCCGCGCGGCAGCGAGTGCCGTCTCCTGCTCCGAGAACCGCCGCATGCGCTCTCCACCGGCAATGCCGAGCCGGATCGCCAGCGGCGTCAGGCGCGCATCCGCATTGTCGGCGCGCAGCGACAGGCGATACTCGGCCCGTGACGTGAACATGCGATACGGCTCGCTGACCCCGCGCGTAACCAGATCATCCACCAACACGCCGATATAGGCGTCGGCGCGGCTGAGAACCACCGCATCGGCGCCTGATGCGCGGCGCGCAGCGTTGATGCCGGCGAGAATTCCCTGCGCCGCGGCTTCCTCATAACCCGTCGTGCCATTGATCTGCCCGGCCAGGAACAAGCCGTGCACCTTGCGGGTCTCCAGCGATGGCTCCAGCTCGCGCGGATCGATATGGTCATACTCGATCGCATAGCCCGGCTGCAGGATGACCGCCCGTTCAAGCCCCGGGATCGTTTTCAGCAGCGCTTCCTGCGCGTCCTGCGGCAGTGACGTCGAAATGCCGTTCGGATAGACCGTATCGTCATCCAGCCCTTCCGGTTCGAGAAAGATCTGGTGCCCTTCCCGGTCGCCGAACTTGACGATCTTGTCTTCGATAGAGGGGCAGTAACGCGGCCCGATGCCGTCGATCGCCCCGGAATACATGGCCGAGCGATGCAGATTGGCGCGGATGACCGCATGCGTTTCAGCGTTCGTCCGTGTGATGCCGCATTCGATCTGGCGATTGACGATGCGATCGGTCAGCAACGAGAACGGCGTCGGGTCATCATCGGCCGGCTGCATATCCAGGCCCGACCAGTCGATGCTGCGGCCATCCAGCCGCGGCGGCGTTCCGGTTTTCAAACGGCCGAGCCGAAAACCCGCCTTCTCCATCGACCGGGAAAGCCGCTCCGCCGCCTGTTCGTTCATGCGGCCGGCCGGGATCTTCTTTTCGCCGATATGAATGAGACCGCGCAGAAACGTCCCGGTTGTCAGGACGACCGCACCGCACCGCAACTCCCGTTCACCGGAGATGACCACGCCGGCAACCTGCTCCTTCTCGATCAGCAGTTCGAGCGCTTCACCTTCGATGATCTCGAGACCGGCTTGCTGATGAACCGCTTCCTGCACCGCAAGTCGGTACAGCTTGCGGTCCGCCTGGGTGCGCGGACCGCGCACGGCCGGACCCTTGCGTCGATTCAGCAGGCGAAACTGGATCCCTGCGGCATCCGCCGCCCGGCCCATAATGCCGTCGAGTGCATCGACCTCGCGAACCAGATGCCCCTTGCCGAGCCCGCCAATCGCCGGATTGCAGGACATCACGCCGATCGTATCGGAGCGCAGCGTGATCAGCGCGGTCCTGGCGCCGGCGCGCGCTGCCGCAGCAGCGGCTTCGCAACCCGCATGGCCACCGCCAATCACTGCAACGTCATAGTGTTCAATCATTGTCTGTCCCTGCCCGCGCACCCCTGCGCTGTCTGCGAACGTCCACGCGAACAGGCGCGTCGCCTACAATCGGAATGGCCGAGACATGTCCCCTTACAGCTCTCCCGTCAAGGGAGCCTCGCAAGAATAGGTTTCACGTGAAACAATCTTTCGCCATTGTCTCCATCAGCAGGCCGTTGTTTCACGTGAGTCACATGTCCGTCTCAATGGCGGACCTGAAAGGTGTTTCACGTGAGTCATTTGCCGATGCAGAATTGCGAAAAGATCGTGTCGAGCAGATCTTCCACGTCAATGGCGCCGGCGATGCGGCCGAGCGCGTCGGCGGCCAGGCGGAGTTCTTCGGCACGAAGCTCCAGTCCCAGATGATCCATCGCCACGGCCTGGCGGGCATGACGCGCCGCCAGTCGTATCAAATGAACATGCCGCTCGCGAAACGGCAACAGCTCCGCGGCGCGGCGTGTGCTGTCGGCGCAGATGCCGCCGAGCCTGGTGAGAAGCTCCTCCAGCCCCACCCCTGTTTTCGCCGAAACAGCACAATCGTACGCGGCCAGCAATCGAGCGTCATGTGCCAGGTCGATCTTGTTGGCGACGCGGATATGGGCGGTGCCCTCGGGCAGCGCGACGCTCTGCGGATTATCGGCGTCCTCAAGCAGGATGATCAAATCCGCCTCGCGTGCACGATCCATCGCCCGATCCATGCCCAGCGCCTCGATGCGGCCGGGATCGGCGCGGATGCCGGCTGTGTCGGTGACGATGACCTTGGCCCCGCCGATATCCAGCGCCGCTTCCAGAACGTCGCGTGTCGTGCCGGGTTCTTCGGTGACAATGGCGATGTCGCGCCGCGCCATGGCATTCAGCAGGCTCGACTTACCGGCGTTCGGCGCGCCGAGTATCACCACACGAAAACCGTCGCGGATGATCTCCGCATCGCGATAGCCGTCCGCATGATGGTCCATCAGCGCGCACAGGGCTTCGACCTCGCGCCAAACCGTTGCCGCGATCGATCCCGGCACGTCCTCTTCATCGGCAAAATCCAGCTCTGCCTCGATCATCGCGCGAGCGCGGAGAAGCGTCTGCCGCCAGTCGGCATAGAGTTTCTGGTGCCTGGCATCGCCGCTCGCCAGCGCGAACCGCCGCTGCGCCTCGGTCTCGGCAGCAATCAGGTCCGCCAGGGCCTCGGCCCCCGTCAGGTCGATCTTGCCATTCAGGAAGGCACGTTTTGTGAACTCCCCGGCCTCTGCCGGGCGAAATGTCGGGCGTCGCCCGAGCGCATTCAGCACCGCCCGCACCACGGCGCGGCCGCCATGCAGATGCAGTTCGGCGCAATCCTCGCCGGTAAAACTGTGCGGCGCCGGAAAGAAAAGAACCAGACCCCGGTCAAGCAACGTGCCCTGTTGGTCGCGAATGGCCGTCAGTCGCGCCATACGCGCTTGCGGAACCGCACCCGTCAGAGCTTCGAGCGCCTCGGCAACGCGCGGGCCCGACAGCCGGACGATCGCCACGCCGGCGGGCAACCCACCGCTCGACAGGGCAAAGATCGTTTCGCGCATCTGCATTTGCCCTGTCATCAAAAGCACCCTACCGTCCCGGTCGTGATCCGTATGACCGAACATATGTTACGAGGCCCCTGCGTGCTGCCCGCCAAGAACCTTCTCGCCGATGAAACCAGTCCCTACCTGCTGCAACACAGGGACAATCCCGTGCATTGGCGGGCCTGGTCTCCCGCTGCCCTGGCTGAAGCGCAGACGCTCGACCGCCCGATACTGCTTTCCGTCGGCTATGCCGCCTGCCATTGGTGCCACGTCATGGCCCATGAATCCTTCGAGAACGACGCGGTCGCCGCCGTCATGAACCGACTTTTCATCAATATCAAGGTCGATCGGGAGGAACGCCCCGAGATCGACCAGATCTATATGGCGGCGCTGGCGGCCACCGGCGAGCAAGGCGGCTGGCCGCTGACCATGTTCTTGAGCCCGGATGGCAGCCCATTCTGGGGCGGAACCTATTTTCCCCCGGAGCCGCGCTTTGGCCGGCCTGGCTTCATCCAGGTTCTCGAGGCGGTCCATGCCGCCTGGCGGGATAAGCGTGCCGAGCTGACAAAGAGCGCGGGCGACCTGAAAGCCCATGTCCAGGCGCGCCTGGCCCCACCGCCCGGCAAAGCGGGCGAACCCGGCGATGCGCTGAACGATCTCGCGGCGCGCATCCATGGCATGATCGATCCGGTCTCCGGTGGACTGCGCGGCGCGCCGAAGTTTCCCAACGCACCGTTCACGAAGGCACTTTGGCTGAACGGTCTGCAAAGTGGCGATCGGGCGCATCTGGACGCGGTTGTCGACAGCCTTCGGCATATGCTGTCCGGCGGCATATACGACCATGTCGGCGGCGGTCTTGCCCGCTACGCCACGGACGATCGCTGGCTCGTGCCGCATTTCGAGAAGATGTTGTACGACAATGCCCAATTGCTGCAGCAGATGTGCTGGGCCTATGGGTACACCCGGGATGAATTGTTCCGCATCCGAATCGAAGAAACCGTCGCATGGCTGTTGCGCGACATGCGCGTCGATGGCGGCGCATTCGCCTCCAGCCTCGATGCGGACAGTGAAGGCGAGGAGGGGAAATCCTACCTGTGGTCGCATGGCGAATTGTCCACCATACTCGGCGACGACACCGCCGCCTTCCTGAGCGTGTTTGATATCACCAAGCCCGCCGACTGGCACGGGGATCCGATCCTGCACCGCCTGAACCGTCCGGTATTCATCGATGCGGAAACCGAAGCCCGCATGCGAGTTCTGCTCGACAAGCTGCTCGTCGCGCGGAATCTGCGCCCGCAGCCCGGCCGCGACGACAAGGTTCTGGTCGACTGGAACGGCATGACGATAGCCGCGATTGCTACGGCAGGCAGGTTGCTGGATCGAGCCGATTGGATCGAAGCGGCGCAAACCGCCTATCGTTTCGTATGCGAATCGATGGCGGACGGGCGGCTGCCTCACAGCATACGTGGCGGCAAACGGCTTTTCCCCGCATTGGCAAGCGATCACGCGGCCATGATATCGGCCGCCATTGCTCTGTTTCAGGCAACGCCCGACGCGGAGTTGCTTCTTCAGGCACAAAGATGGCTGGCCGATCTTGAAAAGTGGCACGCGGACGCGGCGCAAACAGGCTTCTATCTGACCGCGTCGGACGCCACCGACGTGCCGATGCGCATCCGTGGTGATGTGGATGAGGCGGTTCCCTCGGCAACCAGCCAGATCATCGAGGCGCTTCTCGGCGTCACCATGCTGACCGGCGAGGCCCGTCTGGAACGGATGCTGCCTGATACCGCTCAGACAGCCCTCGGCCGCGCCACGGCACAGCTCTACGGCCAGGCCGGCATCGTTTATGCGGCCGCGCTGGTTGCATCCCCGCTCAAGCTTGTGATGGTTGAACCAGAGGATCGCCCGCTGTTCGTTCCGGTAGCGAATCGAAATTCCGATCCGCGCCGTTTCGACGCTGTTCTTCCGCTGGGCGGCAAGGCGGAAACCTTGCCGGGTGGCGTGGTGATCGACACGACGCGCCCGGCGGCTTATCTTTGCCAGGGCCAGACATGCCTGCCGCCGATAACGGATCCGGCTGTGCTGGAACGCACATTGCGTTCCCAATAGCCCGCGATTGCGCGAAAAACATGGTTACCCAATGCTTAACGCGCCGGGCCACGCATCACGTGTTCATCGAATCGAAGAACTCGGAATTCGCCTTGGTCTGCTTCAGCTTGTCGTTGAGGAACTCGATCGCGTCCGTCGTGCCCATCGGCGCCAGGATGCGGCGCAGCACGAATATCTTCTGCAGGTCCTGGCGGGCGATCAGCAGGTCTTCCTTGCGGGTGCCTGATTTGAGGATGTCGATGGCCGGGAAGATGCGCTTGTCGGCAACCTTGCGGTCGAGAATGATTTCCGAATTGCCGGTGCCCTTGAACTCTTCGAAGATGACCTCGTCCATGCGGCTGCCCGTGTCGATCAGCGCCGTGGCGATGATGGTCAGCGAGCCGCCTTCCTCGATGTTGCGCGCCGCGCCGAAGAAGCGCTTCGGCCGTTGCAGGGCGTTGGCATCGACACCGCCGGTCAAAACCTTGCCGGAAGACGGCACGACGGTGTTGTAGGCGCGGCCGAGCCGGGTGATGGAATCGAGCAGGATCACCACATCCCGGCCATGCTCGACCAGCCGCTTGGCCTTCTCGATGACCATTTCGGCCACCTGCACGTGCCGTGTGGCCGGCTCGTCGAAGGTCGAGGAGACGACCTCACCCTTCACCGAGCGCTGCATGTCGGTCACTTCCTCGGGGCGTTCGTCGATCAGAAGGACGATCAGGAAGCATTCCGGATGGTTGGAGGTGATCGAGTGGGCGATGTTCTGCAGGAGCACGGTCTTGCCCGTGCGCGGCGGCGCGACGATCAGGCCGCGCTGCCCCTTGCCGAGCGGCGCCACCAGGTCGATCACCCGCGCCGAAAGGTCTTTCGTCGTCGGATTCTCGATTTCCATGTTCAGCCGCTCGTCGGGATAAAGCGGTGTCAGATTGTCGAAATGGATCTTGTGGCGGATCTTCTCCGGATCCTCGAAATTGATCGTGTTGACCTTCAGCAGCGCGAAATAGCGCTCGCCTTCCTTCGGGCTGCGGATCGGCCCCTCGACCGTATCGCCGGTCTTCAGCGAAAAGCGGCGAATCTGCGAGGGCGAGATGTAGATGTCGTCCGGACCGGGCAGATAGTTGGCCGATGCCGAGCGCAGGAAGCCGAAGCCATCCTGCAGCACCTCGACCACGCCCTCGCCGATGATCTCGAAATCCTGCGACGCGAGCTTCTTGAGAATGGCGAACATCAGCTCCTGCTTGCGCATGATGCTGGCGTTCTCGACCTCAAGCGATTCGGCGAACGCGATCAGATCGGTCGGCGATTTGCTTTTCAGCTCTTGGAGTTTCATTTCCTGCATGTGGCGGACTCTGGAAAAGGCAATGGAATGATGGGGAATCGGCGGATATGGGGCCGGCCGGCTTCACTCGAAACGGGAGAGATCGGGGAACCGGACAAAAAGGAAGGAACCGTCTTTTATCGCTGTCCCGGCCAAAGGGCAAGATAGCTTCAGCGGTTCCGTATTCAAGGCGGCTTTGACTTCCAGTATCAGAAGGGCTTGACGATAACAAGGATGACGATGAGAACCATCAGCACCGTCGGCACCTCGTTCATTATACGCCAATGACGCGCCGGCTTGGTGTTGGCGTCCGCTGCAAAACGGCGAACGGCGCCCGAGAAGTAGCCATGAACGCCGGACATGGCGACGACGAGCGCGATTTTCGCATGCAGCCAGCCGCCATGAAAGCCGAATCCCTTCCAGGCCAGCCATAGGCCGAGCACCCAGGTCACCATCATGGCCGGATTGATGATCAGCCGCAAAAGCCGGCCCTCCATCACCTTGAAGGTCTCCGACTGCGGCGAACCGGGCTCGGCTTCCGCGTGGTAGACGAACAGGCGCGGCAGATAGAGCATGCCGGCCATCCATGAGATGACGGCGATCACATGGATCGCTTTCGCCCAGAGATAGAACCCGTCCGGATCGAAAAAGAACAGCAACGCCGCCAAAGCGGCAAAGATGGCCAGCGCAACGGCGGCCCTGAGCGCGGCCTTCTTCCCGCCCGTATCCTGCCCTGTCGCCATCATCCGGCCTCCCTGACCCGTTTGAGCATTGCTTCCACATGGGCGACCGGTGTGTCCGGCGTGATCCCGTGGCCCAGATTGAACACGAAGGGGCCGTCCTTCAGCGCCGCGACAATGGCGTCCACGCCTTCCAGGAGCGCGTCCCCGCCCGCCACCAGCCGAAGCGGGTCCAGATTGCCCTGCACCGCGCCCTCGGCCTGCAGGCGCCGTGCCGTACCCATCGACACCGTCCAGTCGAGCCCGAGCGCCGTCACGCCGGTCTGCCGGCGATACCCCGCATAAAGCGCGCCTGCGCCCTTCGGAAAGCCGATGATCGGCACGCCGGGGTGTTTCTCGCGCACCCGCGCCACCATCCGCGCCACCGGCTCGACGCACCAGCGTTCGAAGGAAAGCTCGTCCAGAACCCCGGCCCACGAATCGAAGATCTGCACCGCATCGGCGCCCGCATCGATCTGGCGCACCAGATGGTCGGCCGAGCAATCGGCCAGAAGGTCGATCAGCGCGGCAAAGGCCTCCGGCTGCCGATGGGCGAAAAGCCGTGCCGGCGCTTGGTCCGGCGTTCCATGCCCGGCGATCATGTAGGTCGCCACCGTCCATGGCGCCCCGCAGAAGCCGAGCAGGGTTGTCTCTTCCGGAAGCGCCTTCCGCAGACGCCGCACCGTCTCGTAGACCGGCGCCAGATGATCCCGAACACCGGCATCGTCGAGCTTGGCGATGCCCGCCGCATCGATCGGCGTCATCAGTGGCCCCCGGCCTTCCTCGAAACGCAGGTCGCGGCCAAGCGCATGCGGCACGACGAGAATATCGGAAAACAGGATCGATGCATCGAACCCGAAGCGCCTGATCGGCTGCAGCGTTACCTCGACCGCCAGATCGGGGTTGTAGCAAAGATCGAGAAAGCTCCCCGCCTGCTTCCTCGTTTCCCTGTATTCCGGCAGATAGCGTCCTGCCTGCCGCATCATCCATACGGGCGGCGGGAACACAGTCTCGCCTCTCAGCACGTCGAGGATTCTTCGTTGCCCCATCAGGCCCGCTCCACAGTCAGGAGTCAAAAAGATAATTCTTTATTAGGAATCTTCTGATTCTATGAGTCTGTTTGTAACGTGGATTCAATTCTGTCCACGGAAAGCCGCCGCATCTCGCTGGTCGAATTGCCGCGCCCGCCGGATATACCCATCTTGAAAACATCGGGGATTGCCGGGATTCCGATAGCCTGATCAGTGGCTTGCGTGATCCTGTCCTTTGAAGCCGCAGTGGATGGCGCAGGGCCATATTTGCATCGCCTGTAGTTCTCCACACCGCCGATGCGCATTTCACAGCACCCCTTGTTGTGGATGAATCGTCGAGTTTTCAAACGGTCGAGCCTCGCCAAGCGCCGCGCCGGGCGTTATCAACAGCCATCCACATGGGCAGGTAGAAATCCGTGCAGCAATCGCAACGCTTCTTCCATCTTCACATGATTTCTGATGCGACCGGCGAGACGCTGCTGGCCGCCGGCCGCGCCGCCGCCGCGCAATACAAGGATGCACGCGCCATCGAGCATATCTACCCGCTGATTCGAAACGAGAAACAGCTCGCCCGGGTGCTCGAGGAAATCGAGGAAGAGCCCGGCATCGTGCTCTACACGGTGGTCGATCAGAAGCTGGCCCGCCGGGTCGATGAAAGCTGCGCCGCGCTCGGCCTGCCCTGCGTTTCGGTGCTTGAACCGGTGCTGATGGTGTTTCAATCCTATCTGGGAACACCCGCCGGCCGCCGGGTCGGTGCGCAGCACGTCCTCGACGCGCAGTATTTTCGCCGCATCGAGGCGCTCAACTTCACCATGGAGCATGATGACGGCCAACTGCCGCTCGACATGGAGGAAGCCGATATCATCCTCGTCGGCATTTCACGCACCTCCAAGACGCCGACCAGCATCTACCTGGCCAATCGCGGCGTGAAGACGGCCAATGTGCCGATCGTTCTCGACATGGTGTTGCCGGAAGACCTGGCCTTGGCGAAGAAGCCGCTCATCGTCGGTCTCGTTGCCTCGGCGGAACGCATTTCGCAGATTCGCCAGAACCGCATTCTCGGCACGGTCAACGAGGACGACTTCAATCCCTATACGGACCGTGGCACCATCGCCCGTGAAATCGCCTATGCGCGGCAGATCTGCGCCCGGCATGGCTGGCCGGTGATCGACGTGACACGCCGCTCGATCGAGGAGACGGCAGCCGCCATCCTGGCGCTGCATGCGAAATCGCGTGAAAACAGGGAGGCCTGACATGTCCGATACGCCGCAGATCATCCTCGCCTCTGGCAGCCCTTTCCGCCGGATGTTGCTGGAAAACGCCGGCCTCCGGTTCCGCGTCGAACGGTCTTCCATCGACGAGCGTGCCGTCGAGGAAACCCTTGAAGGCAGCCATGCCGATCCCGAAGCCGTGGCGCAGGTTCTGGCCGAGGCCAAGGCAGTCGAGGTTTCCGAGCGGTTTGCCGATGCGCTGGTGATCGGCGCCGACCAGACCTTGTCGCTGGGCGACGAGGTGTTCCACAAACCGGCCGACATGGAGGCCGCGCGCCGTCATCTGCTGAAACTGTCCGGCCGCACCCACCAGCTCAACAGCGCCGTGGTGCTGGCCCGCAACGGCGCGGCGATATGGCGCCATGTGGGCATCGCCCGGCTGACCATGCGCAAGCTCGATCCGGGCTTTGTCGGCCGTCATCTGGCGCGTGTCGGCGAGAAGGCGCTGGGCAGCGTCGGCACGTATCAGATCGAGGGCGAGGGAATCCAGCTTTTCGAAAAGATCGACGGCGACAATTTCACCATTGTCGGTCTGCCGCTCCTGCCGCTGCTTGCCGAACTGCGCGCTCTGGAGGCCATTGATGGCTGAGGCGCGCGCATCCGGCCCACGCGCATTTGTCTGCGGGCATCCCATCGCCCATTCGCGCTCGCCGCTGATCCATGGTCATTGGCTGGCGGTGCACGGTATCGCCGGCAGCTACGAGCGGATCGACGTGGCGCCGCTCGACTTCGAGCTGTTCCTGCGCGGCCTTGAAAAAGCCGGCTTTGCCGGCGGCAACGTCACCCTGCCGCACAAGGAAGCGGCCTTTCGCCTGGTCGATAAGCACGACAAGGCCGCCCAGATGATCGGCGCGGTCAACACGCTGTGGTTCGAAGGTCCGATGCTCTGCGGCGGCAACACGGATGCCTACGGCTATGCCGCGCATCTGGATGCGACGGCGCCGGCCTGGCGGGACGGCACGGTGGCGGTGGTGCTCGGCGCCGGCGGCGCGGCACGGGCGATCGTCCACGCGCTCCAGGAAGCCGGCTATGACGATATCCGCATCGTCAACCGGACGCTGGACCGCGCGGCGGAGCTCGCGCAGCGTTTCATCGGCGGCGCCGGCGCCCACGGCTGGCAGGCGCTGCCGGCCTTGCTCGGCACGGCCGACCTTCTCGTCAACACGAGCGCGCTCGGCATGACCGGCAAGCCACCGCTGGAGATCGCGCTTGATCCCCTGCCGGACCACGCCATCGTCAGCGACATCGTCTATGCGCCTCTGAAGACCGATCTGCTGGCCGCTGCCGAGGCGCGCGGCCTGGCAACGGTCGATGGGCTGGGCATGCTGCTGCACCAGGCGGTGCCCGGTTTCGAGCGCTGGTTCGGTGTCCGCCCGGCCGTCACCGAAGCCCTGCGCAAACATGTGCTCGCCGATCTGGAGCCAACCGCATGATCATCCTTGGCCTGACCGGGTCCATCGGCATGGGCAAATCGACCACGGCAAAGATGTTCGCCGACGAAGGCGTTCCCGTGCACGATTCCGACGCCGCCGTGCACCGCCTCTACAAGGGGGCCGCAGCTCCTCTCATCGAGGCCCGCTTTCCAGGCGTGGTGGTCGATGGCGCCGTTGATCGCGGCCGGCTGGCGCAGGCGGTTCTCGGCGACCCGGAAGCGCTGAAGGCGCTGGAAGCCATCGTCCATCCGCTGGTGCGCAAGAATGCCGACGATTTCGTCGCCGAGAACCGGGCGCGAGGCTCGCGACTGGTCCTTCTCGACATCCCGCTCCTGTTCGAGACCGGGGGGAAGGACCGCGTCGACAAGGTCGTCGTCGTCACCGCGCCGGCCGAGGAACAGCGCGCCCGCGTGTTGCGCCGCCCCGGCATGACCGAGGAAAAATTCGCCGCGATCCTGGCGCGCCAGGTGCCCGACGCCGAAAAGCGCCGCCGCGCCGACTTCATCATCGACACGGGCCGCGGCATGGAGCCGGCGCGCGCCGCCGTCAGGGCGATCATCGCCGAGCTTTCCCCAGGCGAAAGTGGTCGCGGCTGACAGCTTCCTTGCCTGGCGGGGTGTCGGCGCGCATGTTGGCTGAGGCTGTGCTGGCACGATTTGGAGCGGATCAATGCGGGAAATCATCTTCGACACCGAAACCACGGGCCTCGACCCGCGCCTCGACCGGGTGATCGAACTCGGCTGCGTTGAGCTGGTCAACCGCTTTCCCACCGGCCGCTCGCTGCATCGCTACATCAACGCGCAAGGCCGCTCGGTCCATCCGGAGGCGCTGGCCGTGCATGGCATCAGCGATGCGGATCTGGCCGACAAGCCGATCTTCGGCGCGATCCTCGAGGAGTTCATGGAATTCATCGACGGTGCCAAGCTCGTCGCACACAATGCCAGTTTCGACATGGGCTTCATCAATGCCGAGTTCGACCGCCTGGGGCAATTGCCGGTCGATCCGGGCCGCGTCGTCGACACGTTGGCGATCGCCCGCCGCAAGCATCCCATGGGGCCGAATTCACTCGATGCGCTGTGCCGCCGCTATGGCATCGACAACAGCCGCCGCACCAAGCATGGCGCGCTTCTCGATGCCGAACTTCTGGCCGAGGTCTATATCGAGCTGATCGGCGGCAAGCAGGCGGCACTCGGGCTGGAAACAGTCGCCGGCGCAACGCAGGAGAATGGCAACCAGGCGGGTGAAGCGGTCAGCATCGCCCAGCGTCCCGTGCCGCTTGCACCAAGGATAAGCGACGCCGAACGCGCCGCCCATGAAGCCCTGGTGGAAAAGCTGGGAGAAAAGGCGCTCTGGCGCACGCTGCGCGCCTGAGCGGTCTGAAGCCGGGCGGACAGGGCCACCGGCACGAAAATCATGGTCAGGAAGCCATGACCTTGCTCTTGGCCTGTTCCTCGGCGACGCGCTGCTGGAACATGCGGGCGAAATCGATCGGATCGATCATCAGTGGCGGGAAACCGCCGGCGCGCGTCGCCTCGGCAATCACCTGGCGGGCGAACGGGAACAGAAGCCGTGGGCATTCGATGAACAGCACCGGCAGCATGTGCTCCTGCGGGAAACCTGCGATGCGGAAGACGCCGCCATAGACCAGCTCGACGTTGAACAGGACGGTCTTCTCGGCTTCCGCCTTGGCGTTCAGCGTCAGCACCACGTCGTAGTCGTTTTCACCCATCGGGTTGGCATTGACGTTGACATTGATGTTGATGGCCGGCGCTTCCGAGCGGCCACGCAGCGACTGCGGTGCGCCGGGGCTCTCGAAGGAGAGATCCTTGACATACTGGGTCAGCACGTTCAGCGACGGCTGCGCGCCATTGCCGGCGGTCGTTGCTTCCTTCGCGGCTTCGGCGTTTTCTTCTGGTTTCTTGGCCATGCGTGTTCTTCCTCAGTCTGTTTCGGCAGCCGCGCGGCTCCCCTGATGTTGCCTGCTCGCTAGCATGGGGACCGCCGCATGACAAGGCAACCCGGGCGGCAAACGGGCGGCGAGCAGGAGGCGGATATGCCGCCTATTCCTGCCCCGGTCGCCGCCACGGGGATTTTTTCGCTTCGGTCTCGTTATAGTCGTCGCTCGACAGATCGATGGTCCGCGGCCCGTTGTCGCGCGGACCCCGCGCGGGGTCGTGACCGGAACCCGCAGGGCCGCCCGGCATGCCCATGACCACCACCCGTTTGCGCAGGAACGACCAGCCGGCATCGCGCACGGCGGGCACGAAAAGCAGAAAACCCAGCGTGTCGGTGATGAAGCCGGGCGTGAGCAGCAGAACGCCGGCGACGAGAATCATCACCCCATGCACCAGATCGCGACCGGGCGTACCACCCTGGTTCATCGTTTCCTGGATACGCCGGACGACGCCAAAACCCTGGATGCGCAGCAGGATCGAGCCGGCGATTGCCGTTGCGAGCACAAGGCCGAGCGTCGGAAAGACGCCGATCTGGCTGCCGACCATGACGAATGTGGCAATCTCGGCGAGCGGGATTGCCAGGAGAAGGAAGGGGACGATGGAGAATCGCACGAAGCATTAGCCTTGTTGATCGGTTTTGCGAGAGATTCTGACCGTTGCATGCTGGTCAGTGACGAAAACATAGGTATTCTGACCGATAATTTGAATGATGGCTCCCCGCGTTCTATATGATTTCCGGTAAGGACGGGGTGCCGTCGACCATGCGCCTGTCCTTGAGCCGGTTGGCGTTGCGGAACAAAGTGGCTTGTTTGGCTGGACAATATGGAATTCTTTGATTTCGGCACGATTTTCTTTCTCATCGCCGCGGCGGTGATCTTTTTCCAGCTGCGCAACGTTCTGGGCCGTCGCACGGGCAGTGAACGCCCGCCCTTCGATCCCTATTCGGCAAACCGCAAGCCGGGCGCCAAGAAGGACGCCGAGGAGCGCGAGAACGTCGTTTCCCTGCCGCGCCGCAAGGGCGCCGCCGAGCCGGACCCGACCTACGCCGAGATCGACAAGGCGGCCAAGCCCGGCACCGAGCTGAACAAGGGCATGCGCGCCATCCGCGACGCCGATGCCTCGTTCGAGCCGAAGAGCTTCGTCGAAGGCGCCAAGATGGCCTATGAGATGATCGTCATGGCCTACGCCGATGGCGATCGGCGCACCCTGAAGAACCTGCTTTCGCGTGAGGTCTATGAGGGTTTCGTGGCGGCGATAGACGAACGCGAGAAGCGCAACGAGAAGATCGAATCCTCCTTCGTCGGCATTGACGGCATGGACATCATCGCTGCCGAGATGAAGGGCACGGAGGCCCATGTCACGCTGCGCGTCGTCAGCGAGCTGATCTCCGCCACCCGCGACAGCGCCGGCGAGGTGATCGACGGCGATCCCGAGACCGTCGCCGAAGTCAAGGATGTCTGGACCTTCGCCCGCGACACCCGCGCCCGCGACCCCAACTGGAAGCTTGTCGCCACCGAAGCCGAGGATTGATCCTTGCCCGGGTCGGCAGCGCACACGGCCGCCGTGCCCGCGGCGCTTTCGTCCCTCCTGACGCCTGTTTCCTTCGACGCTCTGCCCGGCTGGCGGGAGGACACGTTTCTGCCGGCGTTGCGGGCTTTCACCCGCTCGGCGCATCAGGTGCTGCAAAAGCCCTATCGTACCGGCAGCCTGGGCATTGCCCTGTCCGCCTTTGCCGAGGCGCATGCCGCCGCGCGCGCCGTGAGCGTACCTGACGAGACGACAGCGCGGACCTTCTTCGAAAGCCATTTCATCCCGTGCCGGGTTGCCCCGGCTGATGGCGGGCATGGCTTCGTCACCGGCTATTACGAGCCGGAGGCCGAGGCGTCGCGGACGCGCACGGAGCGCTTCACCGTCCCGTTATACGCCAGGCCCGCCGATCTCGTCGATGTGGACGATGCCAACCGGCCGGAAGGGCTGGACCCCTCTTTTGCCTTCGCCTGCCGGCGGGATGACGGCCGGCTGGTCGCGTATTTCGACCGGCGGGCGATCGATTCCGGCGCGCTCGAAGGTCGGAAACTGGAGTTGGTCTGGCTGGAAGACAAGGTCGACGCGTATTTCA
This sequence comes from Nitratireductor soli, assembly GCF_001050155.1. GTDB lineage: Bacteria > Pseudomonadota > Alphaproteobacteria > Rhizobiales > Rhizobiaceae > Nitratireductor > Nitratireductor soli. Next base: position 79,569 of record NZ_LFVY01000009.1, on the reverse strand, counting down.
TTCATGTCCAGGGCGCCGCCCGGCTGAGGCTGACCGATGGTGCGACGATGCGCATCACCTACGCAGCCAAGAGCGGCCATCCCTTCACCGGCGCCGGAAAAGTGCTTATCGCGCTGGGGGCGCTGGACCCGCAGATTGTCACGATGCAGACCATTCGGGCCTGGTTCCGCGACAATCCGTGGCGCGTCGACGAGATTCTCTGGCGCAACCGGTCCTACATTTTCTTCCGTGAAACGGAGCCGGGAGACGCTGGCATAGGACCTGTGGCGGCCGCCAAGGTCCAGCTGGAGCCCGGCCGCTCGGTGGCCGTCGACCGCCTGTTGCACACGTTCGGCACGCCCTTCTTCATCGATGCGCCGACGCTCACCGCTTTCGACGGCGCGCCGTTTCGTCGCCTGATGATCGCCCAGGACACCGGTTCGGCCATCACCGGCCCGGCGCGCGGCGACCTGTTTGCGGGGACTGGCGCCGCCGCAGGCCAGATCGCCGGCGGCATCCGCCATCCGGCCGACTTCTACGCGCTGGTGCCGCGCAGCCTGGTGGAGACCGGGCGATGACCCGCCACACGCCGAAGCGGCTGAGCCTCGATGACCGCATTCTCTGGAACAAGGTGGCGCGCACGACGGAACCGCTGAAGGGCAAGGTTCTGGACGAGCCGCCCATGCCCGCCGACGACACCATGGCCGAACTGGCGCGGCTGGTGGCGGTTGCCGAGCAAGGGCGCGCTGCCGCTCGGCAGGCCCCGGCGGTGGTCGGCGTGCCGGCCAAGCCCCATCCGGCGCGCAAGATCGATCGACCGACGCACACGAAGCTGGCCCGCGGACGCCTGACCATCGACGGCCGCGTCGATCTGCATGGATTGACCCAATCGGAAGCGCATGGATTGCTGCTGTCGTTTCTCAGCCGCGCCCATACCAACGGGTTGCGGCATGTGCTCGTCATCACTGGCAAGGGTGCTTCGCTCGGCAGCGACGGTGTGCTGCGGCGCGCGCTGCCGCAATGGCTGGCGACACCGCCCTTTTCCGGCCTGGTCAGCGGCATGGACGAGGCCAGCCGGCGGCATGGCGGCGGCGGCGCCTTCTACATCCGCCTCAAGCGGCATGGCGGGCCAGGCCTGTGACACCGCTCGGTGAGAAAGTCCGCAAGCTGCGGCGCGAACGCGGTTTCAGCCAGAAGGACATGGCGGCGGCCATCGGCGTCAGTCCGGCTTATCTCTCAGCCTTGGAGCATGGCCGCGCCAGCCCGCCCAATTGGGCGATGGTGCAGAAGATCATCGGCTATTTCAACGTCATCTGGGACGACGCGGACGAATTGCAGCGCATCGCCGAACTGTCGCATCCGCGTGTCGTGGTCGACACTGCCCGCCTTTCGCCGAGGGCGACGGAGCTTGCCAATCTGCTTGCCGCGCATATCGGCAAGATGAAGGACGCGGAGATCGCAGTGCTGCTCGACCAGTTGAAGGAAATAACCGGCGGGAAGCCGGGCGGTGGAAAATCGGGGATCTGAACTTGCTGGCAGGGTGGCCCGCAAGCTCATGAATCCTGGAACAGCGCCTTCAGTTCGTCGATCTTCTCGTTGACGAGCCAGCCATAGTAGTTTTCCTCGGGCCATTTAATCGGTTGACCCGTCGTGCTGCGCAGGCGGTTTTCCGCCGCCAGCCGCGCGGCGCGCGCTTCTGGATTGCCCAGATTGTAGAGCGTCGCCGTGATGCCGGGATTTTTCGAGATGTCGAAACCGGCGATCTTGCGATAGGCCGCTATGGATTCCTTCACCGTTGCCGCCATGTAGGCCAACGATTTGTCCGGATCCATGATGGTCCGGTAGACCTCCTGCGGATCGTTCTCATCAAGCTTGCGGAAGCCCGAAACGGCATGCACCGTATCGGTCATCTGCAACGCGGTCAGCGGGTTGAGCTGACCGATGCCGAAGGTCTGCCCGGCGTAAAAGGGCTGGAAGAACACCGCGCCGAACCGGTTGTTCGGCCAGGATTTGCCATCGACGGTCTTGCCGCGGAAGGCCTTGTCCCACACGTCTTCGCGGCAGGTCCACAAATCGTTGCTGCCGTCTTCCTTGGCGCAGTCGGAGAATTCCGGCCGGGCGACGAACTGGCCGACCGTCTCGCCATTGTGCCTGAACGAGAAATCGCTCTTCAGGTACGAGACCGCCTTGATATAGTAGGTTTGCAACCGGTCATAGGCGTCTACATTATAGGTGTGTTCGCCGACGATGGCGCCGACCATATGCACCGGGTCGATCTGGTAGTGCGCGGCAACGTCGCGGATCTTCGAGATCAGCATGCCGTCATTCTTCAGCAGCTGGTAGACCTTGCCGTATTTGGCATCATAGGTCGTCTTGGCCGATCTCGTGCGCTTGGCCGAGCCGCCCGGCACTGCGGGCTGTTCGGCATTGCGGTTGCCCTCCGGCACCAGCTTGGCGGCGCTGGCGGACAGAATGCCGGCGCCCAGAAGCCCAAGGCACAAGCCGATAACCAATTGAGCCCGTGATGCCATGTCGCGCTGCTTCCGCCCCGGTTCATCGTGTTTGAATGGCGCGCAAGGTAGGCAAACGCTGCGATCAAGTCGAGAGAGATTCTCGGATTGGCGCAAGCGTCCGCCCAACCGCGGCACGGATGCCACACTCCGCCCGCTGCAGATGCATGGCGCTTTACAGGATGAAGCGCGACAGATCCGTGTTCCTGGCCAGATCGCCGACATTCTTTTCCACGTAATCGGCATCGACGATGAGCTTCGTGTCGGAGCGGTCCGGCGCGTGGAAGGAGATGTCGTCGAGCACACGCTCCATCACCGTCTGCAGTCGCCGCGCGCCGATGTTCTCGACGGAGGCGTTCAGGTCGACGGCGATCGCCGCCAGCCGGTCGATGGCGTCGTCGGTGAACTCCAGCTCGACGCCCTCCGTCGCCATCAGCGCAATGTACTGCCTGATCAGGCTCGCCTCGGTCTCCGTCAGGATGCGGCGGAAATCATCCTTCTCCAGCGCCCGCAGCTCGACGCGGATCGGCAGGCGGCCCTGCAGTTCCGGCAACAGGTCGGACGGCTTCGACACATGGAAGGCGCCCGAGGCGATGAACAGGATGTGGTCGGTCTTCACCGGCCCGTATTTGGTCGCCACCGTCGTGCCCTCGACCAGCGGCAACAGGTCGCGCTGCACGCCCTCGCGCGACACGCCGGCGCCCATGCCGCCCTCGCGGTTGGCGATCTTGTCGATCTCGTCGAGGAAGACGATGCCGTCATTCTGCGCCGAATCCAGCGCCCGGTGCACCACCTCGTCCTGGTCGAGCAGCTTGTCGGATTCGTCGTTGATCAGCAGCGCGTAGGATTCCTTGACGCTCGTCTTGCGCTTCTTGGTCTGCTGCCCGCCCATGGCCTTCTGCAGCATGTCGTTGATGTTCAGCACGCCGATATTGGCGCCCGGCATGCCGGGCAGCTCGAAACCGGGCATGCCGCCGCCCGAATCCGAGACCTCGACCTCGATTTCCTTGTCGTCCAGCTCGCCATTGCGCAGCTTCTGGCGAAAACTGTCGCGGGTGGCCGGGCTGGCCGTCTTGCCGACCAGCGCCTCAAGAACGCGCTCCTCGGCGTTCATGTGGGCGCGTGCCTTGACGCTCTCGCGCATCTTTTCGCGCGTCAGGCCGATGGCGGCTTCCACCAGGTCGCGGATGATCTGCTCGACATCGCGGCCGACATAGCCGACCTCGGTGAACTTCGTCGCCTCGACCTTGATGAAGGGCGCGCCGGCGAGCTTCGCCAGGCGGCGCGAGATTTCCGTCTTGCCGACACCGGTCGGGCCGATCATCAGGATGTTCTTCGGCATCACCTCCTCGCGCAGATCGGCTTCGAGCTGCTGGCGCCGCCAACGGTTGCGCAGGGCAATGGCCACGGCGCGCTTGGCGTCCTTCTGGCCGATGATGTAGCGGTCGAGCTCGGAGACGATCTCGCGCGGGGAAAATGTGGTCATGTGTTCGTCTCGTTTTGTCTGTCGTATTGCATGATCAGGGCGCCTTCGGTGCGTCCCTCGAGATGGTCTACAGGCCGGAAACCGGCTTTTTCATAGGCACGCACCGCGCGCCGGTTTTCAGGATCCGGGTCGATGATGATGTTGGTATGCCCCGCCTCCAGAAGGTGGCGCACCATCAGCTTTACCGCGGCGGCGCCGATGCCCTTCGAAAGCAGGTCTTCCTCGCCGATCGTCAGGTCGATGCCGACGGTATCGGCCAGCAGTTCGGCAAGCCACGGCGCCTCTTTCATTGTGGTCTCGTCGCGATTGTCGGCGAGAAACCAGTACTGGATGTAGCCGATCGGCCGGCCGTCGAATTCGATCACGAAGGGCCGCGTCGTATCGCGTCCCTCCACCATGTCGCGGATGTGGCCGAGCTCGGTTTCCGCTTCGCCCCACCATTCGCGCACATGCGCCCGGTTGAGCCAGTCGAGAAGCAGCGGGAAATGCGCGGCTGTCACCGGAGCGAAGGTGATCCGGCCGGCCTCACTCGGCATCGAGCGTTTCCACCACGACGTTGTCATTGGTGTAGATGCAGATCGAGGCGGCGATCTCCATCGCCTTGCGGGCGATGGCCTCGGCGTCCCGCTCGGTGTCAATCAGCGCGCGCGCCGCCGCGAGTGCATAATTGCCGCCGGAGCCGATGGCCATAACCCCCTGCTCGGGTTCCAGAACGTCGCCATTGCCGGTCAGCGCCAGGGTGACGCTCTTGTCGGCCACCAGCATCATCGCTTCCAGCCGGCGCAGATAGCGGTCGGTGCGCCAATCCTTGGCAAGCTCGACACAGGCGCGCATCAACTGGTCGGGATATTGTTCGAGCTTCGCCTCCAGCCGCTCCAGAAGAGTGAAGGCATCGGCGGTCGCGCCGGCGAAGCCGGCGATCACATTGCCCTTGCCGATGCGCCGGACTTTCCGCGCATTGCCCTTCATCACGGTGTTGCCGAGGCTCACCTGCCCGTCGCCGGCGATCACCACCCTGCCGCCCTTGCGCACGGTGACGATCGTCGTGGCGTGCATGGATCTGTCTTCACTCATCGCACACTCCTTATCGCGCCGCCCGGGAAGAGGCGCGGCGCCGTCAGAGCGATTATGTAAGCGGACGGGGCCGGATTGCAAACGGCCCCGTCCGGCCCTGGCGCCCTCATGGTGAGCTTGTCGAACCACGAGAGCGCTTGGCGCTGCGAAAACATGCTGCTAGTGGTCTGACCGAAACTGATGGTTCCCATCCGTTTCGATAAGTCAGCCCACAAGCTGTTTGATTTGGTGGGGCGATTTGTCCTAACAGATGGGCACCATCTGTTAGGATCGCACCACCAGAAGGCAAGCCTTCTGAACCGCCAGGGAAAATGAGCCATGGTTTCCAGCAAGACGCGCACGGCCGAGATCAGCCGCAAGACCAATGAGACGGCGATTGCCGTCCGCGTCGATCTCGACGGCGAGGGCCGCTACGAGGTGGCGACCGGGGTCGGTTTCTTCGACCATATGCTGGAGCAGCTTTCCCGCCATTCCCTGATCGACCTGACGTTGAAAGCCGAGGGCGACCTGCACATCGACGACCACCACACGGTGGAGGATTGCGGCATCGCCATCGGCAAGGCCATTGCCGATGCGCTCGGCGAGCGGCGCGGCATCACGCGCTACGCGTCGCTCGACCTCGCCATGGATGAGTGCCTGACACGGGCCGCCATCGACGTTTCGGGCCGGCCGTTCCTCGTCTGGGATGTGGTGTTTCCGACGCCGAAGATCGGCACGTTCGACACCGAGCTGGTGCGCGAGTTCTTCCAGGCTCTGGTGCAGAATGCCGGCGTCACACTGCATGTGACCAACCATTATGGCGTCAACAGCCACCACATCGCCGAAACCTGCTTCAAGGCCGTGGCGCGCGTGCTGCGCGCGGCCTGCGAGCCGGACCCGCGCCAGCGCGACGCGGTTCCGTCCACCAAGGGCAGCCTGAAGGGATAGGACGATGGCGAGCTATGTGGTGATGGAGCCGCCGCAGGCCGGAGCCGAGGATGCGGTGCTCGTGCGTGACGGATTTGCCTTTCTGGCTTTCGTCGTGCCGTTTCTCTGGTTCCTGTGGCATCGCATGTGGCTGGAGGCGTTGGCGGCTCTGGCCGCCGCGCTGCTGCTCGGCGCGCTGGGCACGCTGGAGGGATGGTCGGTCGCATCGACCGTGATGTCGCTGTGCGTGTCGCTGTTCCTCGGCCTCGAGGCGCGCGGCTTGCGCATCGCCATGCTGCGCCGGCGCGGCTGGCGGCAATGGGGCGTCGTCGAGGCCGACAGCCGCTCCGACGCCGAAACCCGCTACATGGCCGAGCTGTTCTCGGGGGAGGCGCTGGCCGTGACGCCACCGCGGCCGAACCTGCCGAATGCCCCTGCGAAGGGCTTCGGCCGCGATTCGGGTCCGGCGCTCGGCCTGTTTTCCTATCCGGGAGCGCGCTGAGATGCGGGTTGCCATCATCGACTATGGCTCCGGCAATCTGCGCTCGGCGGCCAAGGCCTTCGAGCGCGCCGCGCGCGAAACCGGCATCGCCGCCGACATCACTGTCACGGCGGACGCCGACTGGGTGCGTTCGGCCGACCGTATCGTGCTGCCCGGTGTTGGCGCCTATGCCGATTGCCGCCGGGGCCTCGATGCCGTGCCCGGCATGACGGAGGCGGTCACCGAAGCGGCGATTGGCAAGGGCCGCCCCTTTCTCGGCATCTGCGTCGGCATGCAGTTGATGAGCGAACGCGGACTGGAAAAGACCGTGACCCGGGGTCTCGGCTGGATCGCCGGCGATGTGGTGGAAATGACGCCGACGGATCCGGCCTTGAAGATTCCGCAGATCGGCTGGAACACGATTCACGTGAAACACTCGCATCCGCTGTTCACCGGCATCCCCACCGGCCCGGATGGTCTGCACGCCTATTTCGTCCATTCCTATCATCTGGCGGCGACGAACGATGCCGAGGTGCTGGCCACCACCGACTATGGCGGGCCGATCACCGCGGCGGTGGCGCGCGACAATCTTGCCGGCACGCAGTTTCATCCCGAAAAGAGCCAGGCGCTCGGCCTGGCCCTGATCGCCAACTTCCTGAGGTGGGCGCCATGAGCAGCGGAACCATGAGCACTGAAACGAAGAAGGGCTACTGGATCGCGATGGTCGATATCGCCGACCCCGAAGCCTACAAGGGCTATATCGAGGCCAATGCCACAGCCTTCGAGAAATACGGCGCGAAGTTCCTTGCCCGCGGCGGCCAGCACATTGACCCGGAAGGGCCAGCCGGTGACCGGCAGGTAATCATCGAATTCAGCTCATACGAACGGGCGATCGCCTGCTACAACTCGCCGGAATACCAGGAAGCGCTGAAGATCCGCCTTGCCAATTCGACGGCGAAATTCACCATCATCGAGGGCGTCTGACGCATGATCCTGTTCCCAGCCATCGACCTGAAGGACGGCCAGTGCGTGCGGCTGAAGCTCGGCGACATGGACGAAGCGACCGTCTACAACCCGGACCCCGCCGCCCAGGCCAGGGCCTTCGAGGAGCAGGGGTTCGAATGGCTGCATGTGGTCGATCTGAACGGCGCCTTCGCCGGCGAAAGCGTTAACGGCGCGGCGGTCGAGGCGATCCTCAAGGCGACGAAGAACCCGGTGCAGCTCGGCGGCGGCATTCGCACGCTGGCGCATATCGAGGCCTGGCTGGACAAGGGTCTGGCGCGCGTCATTCTCGGCACAATCGCCGTGCGCGACCCCGATCTGGTGCGCGAGGCCTGCAAGGCGTTTCCGGGCAGGATCGCCGTCGGCATCGACGCGCGCGGCGGCAAGGTGGCCGTCGAGGGCTGGGCTGAAACCTCCGACCTGGCGGCGGTCGAGCTTGCCCGCCGCTTCGAAGGCGCGGGCGTTGCCGCCATCATCTACACCGACATCGATCGCGACGGCGTTCTGACCGGCATCAACTGGGACGCGACGATCGACCTGGCGGAGGCAGTATCGATCCCGGTCATCGCCTCCGGCGGCCTCGCCTCCATCGCCGACATCGTCCGCATGACCATGCCCGACGCGAAGAAGCTGGAAGGCGCCATCTCCGGCCGCGCGCTCTACGACGGCCGCATCGATCCTGCCCAGGCGCTCGAGATGCTGCGCGGAGCTGCCGCATGACCCTCAAGGCCCGCGTCATCCCCTGCCTCGACGTCAAGGACGGCCGTGTCGTCAAGGGCGTCAATTTCGTCGATCTGGTCGATGCCGGCGATCCGGTGGAGGCGGCCAAGGCCTATGACGCCGCCGGCGCCGACGAATTGTGCTTCCTCGACATCACCGCATCCAGCGACAACCGCGAAACCATCTTCGACGTGGTGGCGCGCACCGCCGAGCAATGCTTCATGCCGCTGACGGTGGGCGGCGGCGTGCGCGAAGTGGCCGACATCCGCAAGCTGCTTCTGGCCGGCGCCGACAAGGTGTCGATCAACACCGCTGCCGTCAACGATCCGGATTTCGTCGCCCGTGCCGCCGACAAGTTCGGCAATCAGTGCATCGTCGTCGCCATCGACGCCAAGAAGGTGTCGGGCGAAGGCGAGGCGAACCGCTGGGAAATCTTCACCCATGGCGGCCGCAAGGCGACCGGCATCGACGCCGTCGAATTCGCCCGCCGCGTCGTCGACCTCGGCGCCGGCGAAATCCTGCTGACATCGATGGACCGCGACGGCACCAAGGCGGGCTACGATATCGCCCTCACGAAGGCGGTCGCCGACGCGGTGCGCGCGCCGGTCATCGCCTCGGGCGGCGTCGGCACGCTCGACGATCTGGTCGCCGGCGTGCGCGACGGCCATGCGGCGGCCGTGCTTGCCGCCTCGATTTTTCACTTCGGCACCTATACGATCACTGAAGCCAAAGAGCACATGGCGGCCGCCGGCATCCCGATGCGGCTCGACCCGGTGCGCAATGATCTGGAGCAGGCATGAGCGCATTCGACCTTGCCCGGCTGGAAGCCATCGTTGCCGAACGCGCGCGCTCGGGCGCCACCGGTTCCTGGACGGCGAAGCTGTTTGCCAAGGGTACGGAAAAGGCCGCGCAAAAGCTCGGTGAGGAAGCCGTCGAGGCGGTCATTGCCGCTGTCTCGCACGACCGCCAGGGTCTCATTTCCGAAAGCGCCGATCTCCTTTATCATTGGCTTGTCGTGCTGGCGCTGGAAGGCGTTTCGCTCGATGAGGTGATGCGGGAGCTTGAAAGCCGCACCGCGCAATCCGGCGTGGCGGAAAAAGCGGCGCGGAAGGAATGATTTCGATGGCGGCAAGGAAGGGGGCCGCGGATTTCATGGACCAGCTTGTCTCAGGGGAGAAGTATTCTCCCTACCGGATCTTCTCGGCGGAAAAATGGGCGCAGTTTCGCGCCGACACGCCGCTCAACCTGACCGAGGACGAGGTGCGCCGCCTGCGCTCCCTCAACGACCCGGTCGATCTGGAAGAGGTGCGCCGCATCTACCTCTCCATGTCCCGCCTCCTGTCGGCGCATGTCGAGGCGAGCCAGCTCCTGTTTCGCCAGCGGCAGGTGTTCTTCAATTCCAACGACGTGGTGAAGGCGCCCTTCATCATCGGCATCGCCGGCTCCGTCGCCGTCGGCAAATCCACCACTGCCCGCGTGCTGCAGGAATTGCTTGCCCGCTGGCCGTCGAGCCCGAAAGTCGATCTGGTGACGACCGACGGGTTTCTCCATCCCAACGCGGTTCTGCGCCGCGAAAACCTGATGGAACGCAAGGGCTTTCCCGAAAGCTACGATCTCGGCGCCGTGCTGCGTTTTCTCTCCGGCATCAAGGCCGGCATGCCGAATGTGCGTGCGCCACTGTATTCGCACCTGACCTATGACGTCCTGCCCGGCGAATTCGTCACCATCGACCGGCCGGACATCCTCATCTTCGAAGGCATCAACGTGTTGCAGACGCGCGACCTGCCGCAGGACGGCACGGCGGTGCCGGTGGTGTCGGACTTCTTCGATTTCTCGATCTATATCGACGCGCCGGAAGAGCTGATCCATCAATGGTATGTCGACCGCTTCATGCGGCTGCGCGACACGGCCTTCAAGAACCCCGAATCCTTCTTCCATCGCTATGCCACGCTGAAGCCCGACGCGGCGCTGGCCATCGCCGAGGGGCTTTGGGAGAACATCAACCTGAAGAACCTGCGCAACAACATCCTGCCGACCCGCCCGCGCGCCGACCTGATCCTGCGCAAGGGCGCCAACCATCTGACCGAAGAAGTCGCGCTCAGGAAGCTCTGAGCGGTTTTCTCAAACGGGCATCGTCACGCGGCGCAGGGTGAGGTTGATGCGTCCCGGCGCGTTGAGCCCCGACGAATTGAACAATGTCGAGGTGCCGGGATAGATGCGGTCGACGCCATGAAAGGCGAGGCGGCCGGCGCCGCCCAGCACCACCACATCGCCGCTCTGCAGCTTCACCGAAACGGTTCTGTCGCCGCGCTTCGGCCCGCCGACACGGAACAGGCACGCGTCACCCAGTGAAACCGACACGACGGGCGCGGAAAATTCCTCCTCGTCGCGATCCTGGTGCAGGCCCATCCTGGCGGTTTCCGCATAGAAATTGACGAGGCACGCCTCCGGCGGCGCGGCGTAATCCGCCACGTCATCCCACAATGACATGAGACGTGCGGGAATCGGTGGCCAAGGCTTGCCGGTGACGGGATGGGTGTCCTGGTAGCGATAGCCGCGCTCCTTGTCGGTCACCCAGCCGAGCGGCCCGCAATTGGTCATGCGGACGCTCATCTCCTTGCCCGTGCGCGGCATGGCGGGCACGAACAGCGGCGCGTCGCGCACCACGGCGCGAATGTCCTCCGCCAGTGCCTCCTGCGCCGCTCGGTCGAGCAGGCCGGGCAGATGGCGAACACCCTCGGTCAGGATCGGCATGGTAGAGGTCTCACGTTCCGCATGCCCGAACATAGCAGGCCGAAAACAAAAACGGCGACCCGAAAGCCGCCGTTCGTGGTTCCTGGTCGCCCGGCGATTACGCCTCGGCGAGATCCGGAATGCGCAGCACCTGGCCGGGATAGATCTTGTCCGGGTGGGTCAGCATCGGCTTGTTGGCCTCGAAGATGACCGTGTGCTTGGTGCCCTTGCCCTTGCCGTATTGGGCCTCGGCGATCTTCCAGAGATTGTCGCCCTTCTTGACGGTGTAGAACACCGGTTCCTTGGCGCTGCCTGCGCTTTCGGCAACCGTCAGCTCGCCGGCCTCCACCTTGGAAACGCCGAGCGTGTTGCCGACGGCGATGACCGCTTTTTCGAAGGCGGACTGGTCGGCGACCTGGCCTTTCAGGACCACCTTGTCGCCTTCGACGACGATGTCGACCTTGTCGGTGCCGAGCTTATGGGAATCGAGTTCCTTCTTCAGCTCGGCCGCCTCTGGGGCCTCTTCATCCACCACGCCCAGCTTCTTGCCCACCGATTTGACGAAATCGAAAATACCCATTGAAACTCTCCGGTTTTGAAATACGCGTCATTTGACGGGTAATGCACCAAGATTTCAACTGTAAAACAGTGCGCCTGCATAAGTTTGCGGTCGGGACCGGAAGTCTGCCGGCGCCACCTGCCTATTCGGACGAGACCTTGCCGCGCATTTTCTTCACCGTCGAGCGCCCGGCCTTCGCCTTCAGGCGCCGCTCGACGGACGAGCGCGACGGCCGCGTTTTCTTGCGCGGCTTCGGCGGAGGTTCCGCTGCGCGGCCGATCAGTTCGGCCAGCCGGTCGCGGGCATCGGCGCGATTCTGCTCCTGCGTGCGGAAGCGGCTCGCCTCGATGATGATGTGGCCTTCCTTGGTGGCCCGGCTGCCGGCGAGTTTCAGCGCCCGCTCGCGCACACGCTCAGGCAGGCCGCGCGCGTTGATCACGTCGAAGCGCAACTGCACCGCCGTCGCCACCTTGTTGACGTTCTGCCCGCCAGGCCCCGAGGAACGGATGAACTGCTCCTGCAGCTCGTCCTCGTGGACGAGAACGCCGTCCTTGATGATCAGATCGCCTTCGGCCATCGCACGCTTTCAGCTAAAAAATGGGCCCGGTGTGTCCGCCGGGCCCTGAAAATGCGCATGGATGGAGTTATGTGCAAGCTCTGCCTATTCGGCAGCTTCCGCGCGAACGGGCGCCGCAGCTCTCACGCTGGCATCCACATGGGTTTCGAACTTGGCGAAACTGTCGATGAACATGCCCACCAGCCGGCGCGCCTGGGCGTCATAGGCGGCCTTGTCCGCCCAGGTCGAGCGCGGGTCGAGCAGATTGGCGTCGATGCCCGGCACGGCGACCGGCACGGCAAAGCCGAAATGCGGGTCGGTGCGGAATTCCGCGCCGTTGAGCTCGCCGCGCAGTGCCGCGTTAAGCAGCCCGCGCGTCACCTTGATCGGCATGCGGCTGCCGGTGCCGTAGGCGCCGCCGGTCCAGCCGGTGTTGACCAGCCAGCAATCGACCCCGTGCTGGGCGATCAGGTCGCGCAGGAGGTTGCCGTATTCGGCAGGATGGCGCGGCATGAAGGGAGCGCCGAAGCAGGTCGAGAAGGTCGCTTCCGGCTCAGTGACGCCCTTTTCCGTGCCCGCCACCTTGGCCGTGTAGCCGGACAGGAAGTGATACATGGCCTGCGCCGGCGTCAGCTTGGCGATCGGCGGCAGCACGCCGAAGGCATCGGCCGTCAGCATGATGATGTTCTTCGGCTGGCCGCTTTGCCCGGTGGCGCTGGCGTTGGGGATGAAGTGCAGCGGATAGGCGCAGCGGGTGTTTTCCGTCAGGCTGCCATCCTCGAAATCCGGGTTGCCGTGCGCGTCGAGCACGACGTTCTCCATGATCGTGCCGAAACGGCGCGTCGTGGCGAAGATCTCCGGCTCGGCTTCCTGCGAAAGATGGATCGTCTTGGCGTAGCAGCCGCCCTCGAAATTGAACAGGCCGGTTTCGCCCCAGCCATGCTCGTCATCGCCGAGCAACGTGCGCGCCGGATCGGCCGAAAGCGTCGTCTTGCCGGTCCCCGACAGGCCGAAGAACACGGCGGCATCGCCACCGGGTCCGACATTGGCCGAGCAATGCATCGGCATCACGCCGCGCGCCGGCAGCAGATAATTAAGCGCGGTAAAGACCGATTTCTTCATTTCGCCGGCATAGGAGGTGCCGCCGATCAGCACGATCATGCGTGTCAGGTCGATGGCGATCACCGTTTCCGTGCGGCAGCCATGGCGCGCCGGGTCGGCACGGAAGGACGGCAGGTCGATGATGGTCATGCGCGGCATGAAGGAGGCGAGCGCCTCGGCCTCCGGCCGCAGAAGCAGGTTGCGGATGAACAGCGAGTGCCAGGCATACTCGGTGACGACCCGCACCGGCAGGCTGTTTTCCGGGTCCGCCCCGCCCACCAGGTCCTGGACGAACAGGTCGCGGTCGGCCGCGTGGCTGAGGAAATCGGCACGCAGCGCGGCAAAATGCTCCGGCGCCATCGGCTTGTTGTTGTCCCACCAGACGACGCCCTCGGTGGCGGTGTCGCGGACGATGAACTTGTCCTTCGCCGACCGGCCGGTGTGCTGGCCCGTCTCGGCCACCAGCGCGCCATGTGCCGAGAGCTGCGCTTCGCCGCGGCGGATCGCTTCCTCGTAGAGGGCGGCGGCCTGAAGATTGTAACGGACAGCGCCCGTCGTTTTCAGACCGCAGGTTTCAATCCCGCAATCCGGATTGCGCATGCCGGTTTCGTTCATACTGACCACCAGAATCCCCTGAGCATTTTGCAGTCAGGCGGACTCACCTGACGTCCGCATAAATGCGGAAAAACAAGTAGATAAAGCGTCCTTGATGCGTCCGAATGGACGCATGGCGCCTTTGACGATGCCCGTCTGCGCGGGCGGATAATGGTGAAAACACAAAAAGGCCAGAAATTTCAAACCATTAATCGATTTAAAGATTTTAAAATCGTCTAAATCGTTTAAATCCCGGTGAACAGCTGTGGGCAATCTTGAAGCGCTTTGCTGACCGGTTTTGCTCCGTCGCCTGCGGTGGTGTGACACACGCCGTGTTCTGTGCCACATTTTGTACCTAATTTGTCCTGCAACTGCGCACGTTCGACGCAGAGAGGGACGAAAAGCCCATGAGGGAGCCGCTTGACATGGCAACGATCGCGCTTGTCGATGACGACCGCAACATTCTGACATCCGTTTCCATCGCCTTGGAGGCTGAGGGATATCGGGTAGAGACCTATACGGACGGGGTTTCGGCCCTGGAAGGTCTCGGTGCGCGGCCGCCCAACCTGGCCATCCTCGACATCAAGATGCCGCGCATGGATGGCATGGAGCTGCTGCGCCGCCTGCGCCAGAAGAGCGACGTGCCGGTGATCTTCCTGACGTCCAAGGATGACGAGATCGACGAGTTGTTCGGCCTGAAGATGGGCGCCGACGATTTCGTCCGCAAACCGTTTTCGCAACGCCTTCTGGTCGAGCGCGTGCGCGCCGTGCTGCGCCGCGCCAGCGCCCGTGACGCCATCGTCAAGGCGCCGGGCAAGCAGACCCGTTCGCTCGAGCGCGGCCAGCTGGTGATGGACCAGGAGCGCCACACCTGCACCTGGAAGGGCGAACCGGTGACGCTGACGGTGACCGAGTTCCTGATCCTGCATTCTCTGGCGCAGCGGCCAGGCGTGGTCAAGAGCCGCGATGCGCTGATGGATTCGGCCTATGACGAGCAGGTTTACGTCGACGACCGGACCATCGACAGCCACATCAAGCGGTTGCGCAAGAAGTTCAAGTCTGTTGACGTGGAGTTCGACATGATCGAAACGCTCTACGGCGTGGGGTACCGCTTCCGCGAGATCTAGAGCATGGTTCCGGAAAAGGATCGTGCGAGAATCGAAAGGCTGGATCGGGATAAAGCCTCATCGTGATCCAATGCCCGCCCGGATTGGCGTGTGATGCCCGCGGCCGGATGGTCGCGACAAGACGGTGGTGATGAAGGCAGACAGGGACAAGACGGAAGCACGGCCGGCAAGGACCGCGCGCCCGGCCGGACAGGCGCCCTTCGGGCGGCTCGCCGTCCCTCTGCGCCGTCTGTTCGGCCATTATGTGTTTTCCAGCCTGACGCGCCGCATCCTGTTTCTCAATCTGGCAGCGCTCGGCGTCCTGGTGGTCGGCGTCCTCTATCTGAACGAGTTCCGTGAGGAGCTGATCAACGCCCGCGTCGAAAGCCTGATGACCCAGGGCGAGATCATCGCCGGCGCCATTGCCAGCTCGGCTGAGGTGGAGACCGATTCGATCCTTGTCGATCCCGACAAGCTCCTCGAATTGCAGGCCGGCGAGAGCCTGCCGCCCCGCTCCGATCAGCTGGAAAGCCTGCAGTTCCCGATCAACCCCGAGCGCGTCGCGCCGCTCTTGCGCCGGCTGATCCCGCAGACGCGCACGCGTGCGCGCATCTATGATCCCGATGCCAACCTGCTGCTCGATTCGCAGTATCTCGGCCAGGTCCTGCGTTACCAGCTGCCACCGGTCGACGAGGATCAATCGAACCTGGTCGAGCGCCTCTGGCAGCGGGCGCGCGGACTGTTCCGCCGCAGCGATCTGCCGATCTACCGCGAGCAGCCGGGCGGCAACGGTATCGCCTATCCCGAGGTGATGACCGCGCTGACCGGCACCACCACCAAAGTGGTTCGCCTCAGCGAGCAGGGCGAGCAGATCGTTTCCGTTGCCGTGCCGATCCAGCGCTTCCGCGCCGTGCTCGGCGTGCTGCTCCTGTCGACGCAGGGCGGCGACATTGACAAGATCGTCGCTGCCGAGCGCAAGGCGATCCTGCGGGTCTTCGTCGTGGCGTCGCTGGTGACGGCGATCCTCTCCCTGCTGCTCGCCTCGACCATCGCCAATCCGCTGCGGCGGCTTTCGGCGGCGGCCGTCCGGGTGCGCCGTGGCGCGCGCTCGCGCGAGGAGATTCCAGATTTCTCGCACCGCCAGGATGAGATCGGCAATCTTTCAGCGGCCCTGCGCGACATGACGAAGGCGCTCTATGCGCGCATCGACGCCATCGAGAGCTTTGCCGCCGATGTGGCGCATGAACTGAAAAACCCGCTGACCTCGCTGGGCAGCGCGGTCGAAACACTGCCATTGGCCAAGGATCAGCGCTCGCGCGACCGCCTGCTGGAGATCATCCAGCACGACGTGCGCCGCCTCGACCGGCTGATCAGCGACATTTCCGACGCCTCGCGTCTCGACGCGGAATTGTCCCGCGAGGATGCCGAGCGGATCAATCTGGAAAAATTCGTCAGCGACCTCATCAGCGCGACCGTGGAGGCCGGCACGACGAAAAAACCGGCCGAGATCACGTTCGAGACCCGTGCCGCCCAGGGCGGCGGGCGCGGCTTCTTCATCCAGGGGCACGATCTGCGCCTCGGTCAGGTGATCACCAATCTGATCGAGAACGCCCGCTCGTTCGTGCCCGAAGGAACCGGGCGCATCGTCGTTGCCCTGTCGCGCGCCGACCGGCGGGTCATCATCACGGTGGAGGACAACGGCCCCGGCATCCGCGTCGAGAACATCGACCGCATTTTCGAGCGCTTCTACACCGACCGGCCGGCCGGCGAGGCTTTCGGCCAGAATTCCGGCCTTGGCCTGTCGATCAGCCGGCAGATCGTCGAGGCGCATGGCGGCACGCTGACGGCGGAAAACATCGTCGGTGCCAAATCTGGCGATATCAAGGGCGCCCGCTTCATCGTCGCTTTGCCTGCCGAGGACTGACAGGCCATGCAGAACCGCCACGCGACAGCCCTCGTCATCGCCGACCGGGGCATTGTGATCGAAGGAGCCTCCGGCGCCGGCAAGACGACGCTGGCGCTCGAACTGATCGCCGCCTTTTCGGCGCGGGGCGTGTTTGCGCGGCTTGTGTCGGACGACCAGCTGTTCCTCGCGGCGCATCATGGCCGCCTGCTGGCCCGCCCGCCCGCCACGATCGGCGGGCTTGCCGAGGCGCGCGGCTTCGGCCCGGCGCCGATCGACCATTTGCCGGCGGCAGTGGTCGACCTGGTGATTCGGCTGGTCGATGCCGAACACGCGCCGCGCGTTCATGACGACCGGACGATCGCCTGCGAGGGCGTTGTCCTGCCCTGCCTCGATCTCCCCGCAAGGGCGGCGCGCGGGGCGGTCCATGCGGTCGCCGCCTGTCTCGATTTGCCGCCTTTCGGCGGCATACAGGCCACCCCCTGAACACAATTTAGGCGAATCGCCGCAGTTTTGGGCTTGTCAACGGCTTGTGCGTTGACAAGATAGCGCTCTTGTCGTGAGGCAGTCGTGGGCGTCGTCTGTGCGTTTCGTCGAACAGACCGTCGCTCCGGGCGCGAACCATCGTGGAACGCATGTTGGGATCGTGCTTGAACAACAGGTAACCGGATATGCGGCTGTCGCCGCGGATGCCATTCGGATGGAGTGACAGTGTGACAGCCTCGAGCACAGTTTCGGACACCAGTGGTGCGATCCCAACAGATGGTGCCATCTGTTGGGAAAAATCGCCCCACCAGACCAACAGCTTGTGGGCTGACTTGTCGAAACAGATGGGTACCATCTGTTTCGGCCAGGCCACCAGTGGTGCGATCCCAACAGATGGTGCCATCTGTTGGGAAAAATCGCCCCACCAGACCAACAGCTTGTGGGCTGACTTGTCGAAACAGATGGGTACCATCTGTTTCGGCCAGGCCACCAGTGGTGCGATCCCAACAGATGGTGCCATCTGTTGGGAAAAATCGCCCCACCAGACCAACAGCTTGTGGGCTGACTTGTCGAAACAGATGGGTACCATCTGTTTCGGCCAGGCCACCAGTGGTGCGATCCCAACAGATGGTGCCATCTGTTGGGAAAAATCGCCCCGCCAGACCAACAGCTTGTGGGCTGACTTGTCGAAGCAGATGGGTACCATCTGTTTCGGTCAGGCCACCAGCACCATCGGCCGGAAGACGCGCCGATGATCGGGCTCGTCATGGTCACGCACGGCCAGCTGGCCGAGGAATTCCGCCACGCCGTGGAGCATGTGGTGGGCCATCAGGAGAATATGGAGACGGTTTCCATCGGCGCCGAGGACGATATGGAGCAGCGCCGCCGCGACATTGTCGATGCGGTGGCGCGCGCCGACACCGGCGCTGGGGTCATCATCCTGACCGACATGTTCGGCGGCACGCCCTCGAACCTCGCCATCTCGGTGATGGATGCCGGCCGCGTCGAGGTGATCGCCGGCATGAACCTGCCGATGCTGATCAAACTGTCTTCCGCCCGTGCCACCGACAATATGGCGCAGGCGCTGGAGGAGGCGCAGACCGCCGGCCGCAAATACATCAACGTCGCCAGCCAGGTGCTGTCGGGCAAATGAGCGGGGCTTCCACGGAAAAGCAAGGCTTGAAGCCGCGCCCGGCCAAACCCGCGGCCAAGGCGCTCAACCGTGAGTTCACCATTGTCAACCAGCGCGGTCTGCACGCCCGCGCCTCGGCAAAGTTCGTCCAGACCGTCGATGCGCACAATGCCGAAGTGGCCGTCGAGAAGGATGGCATCTCCGTCGGCGGCACATCCATCATGGGCCTGATGATGCTGGCCGCCAGCCCCGGCTGCAGCATTCGCGTCAGGGCCGAGGGCCCTGAAGCCGAGGCTTTGCTCGACGCGCTCGGCGCGCTGATCGCCGCGCGCTTCGGCGAAGAGGTCTGATCGCCCCGCCTCCTAAGACATGCACGAATAAAGATTTCTTTATATGGATTGTCGCAGAAGCCATGATCTGGTAGGCAATGCGCAGTATTTGGGCCCGCGCGTCCGCCGGAAGCCTGCCATTTTTCGAAAAATCGGAGTTTACGCTGATGAGCGCTGACAAGGACTATGTGGTCGCCGACATCGCATTGGCCGACTGGGGCCGCAAGGAAATCGAGATCGCCGAAACCGAAATGCCGGGCCTGATGGCCTGCCGCGAGGAATTCGGTTCCGACAAGCCGCTGAAGGGCGCGCGCATTTCCGGTTCCCTGCACATGACGATCCAGACCGCCGTGCTGATCGAGACGCTGGAAGAGCTCGGCGCCGATGTGCGCTGGGCTTCCTGCAACATCTTCTCGACCCAGGACCACGCGGCCGCGGCCATTGCCGCCGGCGGCACGCCCGTCTTCGCTGTCAAGGGCGAGACGCTTGAGGAATACTGGACCTACACGGACCAGATCTTCCAGTGGGCCGACGGCCAGCCCTCCAACATGATCCTCGACGATGGCGGCGACGCCACCATGTACATCCTGATCGGCGCCCGCGCCGAGGCTGGCGAGGATGTGCTGTCCAACCCCGGCAACGAGGAGGAGGAAATCCTTTTCGCCCAGATCAAGAAGCGCATGGCGGCGACGCCGGGCTTCTTCACGCGCCAGCGGGAAGCGATCCGCGGCGTCACCGAGGAGACGACGACGGGCGTCAACCGCCTTTACCAGCTGCAGAAGAAGGGCCTGCTGCCCTTCCCGGCGATCAACGTCAACGACAGCGTCACCAAGTCGAAATTCGACAACAAGTATGGCTGCAAGGAATCGCTGGTCGACGGCATTCGCCGCGCCACCGACGTCATGATGGCCGGCAAGGTCGCCGTGGTCTGCGGCTATGGCGATGTCGGCAAGGGCTCGGCCCAGTCGCTGCTCGGCGCCGGCGCCCGCGTCAAGGTCACCGAAGTCGATCCGATCTGCGCGCTGCAGGCGGCCATGGACGGTTTCGAGGTGGTCACGCTTGACGAGGCTGCGCCGACCGCCGACATCGTCATCACGACGACCGGCAACAAGGACGTCATCACCATCGATCACATGCGCAAGATGAAGGACATGGTGATCGTCGGCAACATCGGCCATTTCGACAACGAGATTCAGGTTGCCGCCCTGCGCAACCTGAAATGGACCAACGTCAAGCCGCAGGTGGACATGATCACCTTCCCGGACAACAAGCGCATGCTGCTGCTGTCCGAAGGCCGCCTGCTCAACCTCGGCAACGCCACCGGCCATCCGAGCTTCGTCATGTCGGCGTCCTTCACCAACCAGGTGCTGGCGCAGATCGAGCTGTATGTGCGCGGCAAGGACTACAAGAACGAAGTCTATGTGCTGCCCAAGCATCTCGACGAGAAGGTGGCGCGCCTGCATCTCGACAAGCTCGGCGCTTCTCTGACCACGCTGTCGCAAGAACAGGCCGCTTATATCGGCGTCACGCCGCAGGGCCCGTTCAAGCCGGAACACTACAGATACTGACGCGGATTAACCAAACCACAATATATTGATGCCGGACCATTGACTTTTGGTCCGGCATTATTTTTGTCGCCGGTCCTTCTTCACGGCGATTCGTGGGCACTGTACAGTGCAGTGATTCGCGAGGCGGCTGACCTTCCGGGCCGAATGCCTGGCGAAATGAAGGGGCGGTCTTGCCAAATCATGCGGCGGAGAAGGAACAAGACATGCCGGGGCTGGACCCGCTGAACGGCGGATCTATTGGCCCTAGGGGCCGACAGCGAAAAGCAGGCGTCGTTCTGGGAAAGACGTGGCTTTGGGCGCTGGCGACAACCGCGGCAACTCCGTTTCCCGCGGCCGCGCAGGCTGTTGCCCAACTGGCTCCCAACCTGTCCGTCGGCACGCTTGAAGTCATCCAGCTTTCCACGTTCGCCGGCATCATGGGCGCGGCTTTCGTCTCGGCCATATGGCTGATCCGCCAACGGGCGCGCATCGCCGCCGAAAACCTGGAGCTGCGTGCCCGCGTCGCCGAATTGAGCGGCGCGCTCGGCCGCTCGGAAGCCCTGCTCAATCTGAAGGATCAACGCACCGTCGTCTGGGGCGCTGTGGCCGACCGCCCGACCATCGTCGGCGATCTGCCGGTGGGCAGCGGCGCGCCGGAAGAGCGCTCGGCCTTTCTGGCCTTCGGCCGCTGGCTGATGCCGCGCTCGGCCTCGGCCATCGACCGCGCCGTCGAGGCCCTCCGTCAAGATGGCGCGCCCTTCGACCTCACCGTTGAAACACGCTCCGGAACGGTGCTTGAGGCGCAAGGCCGCAAATCGGCCCAGCACACGGCGCTGCGCTTCATCTCGCTGTCGGCCAGCCAGCAGGAACTCGGGCGGTTGAAGCTCGAACAGCAGGGCCTCGTCGCCGACCGCGAAAACATTCTCGGCCTGCTCGATGCGCTCGACATGCCCTTCTGGCTGCGCGACAAGGCGGGGCAATTGTCCTGGGTCAACCATGCCTTTGCTGGCGCGGTCGATGCGGCCGACGGCGCAATGGTGATGCAGGAACGGCGTGAATTCCTGCCCACCGCGGCGCGCGACGAGATCACCAACCGGCACCGCGAAGCCAACGACGTCTACAAGCAGTCCCTGTCGGCCGTGGTGCGTGGCGAGCGGCGCGTCTTCGCCGTCACCGATTATGCAGGCGCCAGCGGCTCGGCAGGCATTGCCGCCGACATCAGCGAGATCGAGGCGATCCGCCGCGAACATGAAAGCACGCTGCAGAGCCATGCCGACACGCTCGACCAGCTCACCACGGCGGTGGCGATCTTCGATGAAGGCCAGAAGCTGCGCTTCTTCAACCAGTCGTTCCAGAAATTGTGGAATCTCGACACGCCCTTCCTGGAAAGCGCGCCGGAGAACGCGCTTCTCCTCGACCGGCTGCGCAGCGACGGCACGCTGGCTGAACAGCCCGAATGGCGGCGCTGGAAGGAGGCGCTCCTGTCGGCCTATCGCAGCGTCAAGCCGCAGGAGCATTGGTGGCACCTGCCCGATGGCCGGACGATCCGCGTCATCGCCAATCCGCAGCCTAGGGGCGGCGTGACCTGGGTGTTCGAGAACTTGACGGAAAAGTTTGACCTGGAGAGCCGTTACAACGCGGCCATGCGCGTGCAGGGCGAAACGCTCGACAACCTGGCCGAGGGCGTCGCAGTGTTCGGCGCCGATGGCCGCCTGCGCCTGTCCAACCCGGCTTTCCAGAAGCTGTGGAACCTGCCCGAAATGCTGATGGCGTCGGGCGCGCACATCGCCGACATCCGCGCCGTTTGCGACCCGCTCGCCAAGGATAGTCCGTGGGGTGGTTTCGTCGCCTCGGTCACCGGCTTCGACGATGAGCGCCGCAACCAGCACGGCCAGGCCGAGCTGGTCAACGGCACCGTGCTCAGCCATGCGACCATCCACCTGCCCAACGGCCAGGTGATGATGACCTTCGTCGACATGACCGACAGCGTGAATGTCGAACGGGCGTTGAAGGAAAAGAACGAGGCGCTGCAGAAGGCCGACAAGCTGAAGAACGATTTCGTCCAGCACGTCTCCTATGAACTGCGCTCGCCGCTGACCAACATCATCGGCTTCACCGAACTCCTGACCCAGCCGGACACCGGACCGCTGACCCAGCGCCAGCGCGACTATGTCGATCATATCGGCTCGTCCTCCTCGGTGCTCCTGACCGTCGTCAACGACATTCTCGACCTGGCAACCGTCGATGCCGGCATCATGGAACTGGAAATCGGCGAGGTGCGCGTCGGCGAGATGGTCGATACGGCCGCCGGCCTGGTCGCCGAGCGCCTGCGCGAGCACGGCATCCGGCTCGACATCGACATGGACGATGCGGCGCTGACTTTCCACGCCGACGAGAACCGCGTGCGCCAGGTGCTGTTCAACCTGCTGGCCAACGCGGCCAACTACGCGCCGGAAAACAGCACCATCCTGATGACGGTCAAATGGCGTGACGACGCCGTCGAGTTCCGCGTCCACGACGATGGCCCCGGCATGGCGCCGGACGTCTTGGAAACCATCTTCCGGCGCTTCGAGCCGCGCGTGAACGGCGGCCGCAAGCGTGGCGCCGGCCTTGGCCTGTCCATCGTCAAGAGCTTCGTCGAACTGCATGGCGGCTCGGTGCACATCGAAACGGGCGAAGGGCGCGGCACCACGGTGACCTGCCGCTTCCCCTCCGCGCCGACGCAAGCGCGCGTCGCTGCCGAGTAACCCCGCCGCATGACCGCCCGCGTTCTGGAACGGTTCCTGCCCGATGAAGAGGCCAGCGCGCTTTTCGGCGAGGACATAGCCGTCGCGCTGCGGCCCGGCGACGTGCTGGCGCTGAAAGGCGATCTCGGCGCCGGCAAGACGACGCTGGCGCGCGCCATCATCAGGGCGCTTGCCGGCGATCCTGCGCTCGATGTGCCGAGCCCCACCTTCACCTTGATGCAAAGCTACGACGCGCGCATTCCCGTCCATCATTTCGACCTCTACCGGCTCGCCGCCGCCGACGAACTGGAAGAGCTCGGTCTGGCCGAGGCGGCGCAGGACGGCGTGGTTCTGGTCGAGTGGCCGGAGCGCGCCGGCGATGCCCTTGCCGGTGCCGTCCGCCTGCAATTGCACGAGAGCGGCGAGGGCCGCCTGGCCGTCATCACCGGCCCCGAAGAAGCCATGCACCGGCTTGAACGCAGCGTCCTCATCCGCGACTTTCTCAACCATGCCGGCGAGCCGCGCGCCCATCGCGCCTTCCTGCTCGGCGATGCCTCGCTGCGCGCCTATGAGGCGATCGCCACGCAACGCGGCGACCGCTGCATCCTGATGAACGCGCCGGAGCGCCGCGACGAACCGCTGCTGGAAAACGGTCGCCCCTACAGCCACATCGCTCATCTGGCGCAATCCGTCTCGGCTTCCGTCGCCATGGCCAATGCGATGCGCGCGCGCGGCTTTTCGGCCTACGACATCTACGCGCAGGACCTGGCCGCCGGCCTGCTCCTCGTCGAGGATCTGGGCGATGTGCCGTTCCTGTCGGCCGAGGGCGCGCCGGTCGCCGAGCGCTATCTGGCCGCCGCCCGGCTCCTGGCGGCGATCCACGGGGCCGATTGGCCCGCCGAGCTGCCGGTCGCCGAAGGCCTGACCCACCGATTGCTGCCCTATGACCGCGAGGCGCTGGGCATCGAGGTCAGCCTCCTGACCGATTGGTACATGCCGTTCATGGCCGGCCGCCCCGCCGATCAGACGGAGCGCGCCGGCTACATGGCCTGCTGGGACCGTCTGTTCACCCGGCTGGAAGCCATGGAGCAAAACCTCGTCCTGCGCGATTTCCATTCGCCCAACCTGATCTGGCGCGCCGAGCGGCAGGGCTTCGACCGGCTCGGCCTGATCGATCTGCAGGATGCGCTGCTGGGGCCGGCTGCCTATGACGTCGCCTCGCTGGCGCTCGATGCCCGCGTCGCCATGCCCGAGGCGCTGGAACGGCAGATCGTCGAGGCCTATTGCACAGCGCGCGCCGCCCAGGGGCGACCCGAGCGCCCGTTCGACCGCGCCGGCTTCGACGAGGCCTATGCGATCTGTGCAGCGCAGCGCAATTCCAAGCTGCTGGGCACGTTCGTCCGCCTCGAACAGCGCGACCACAAGCCATTCTACATCCGTCACCTGCCGCGCATCCGCGCCTATCTCAACCGCGCCATGCGCCACCCGGCGCTGGCCGAGCTGAAGGCTTTCTACCGCAAAGCCGGCTTCCTGACCGGAGACGAGGCGTGAAGGCGAAAATGCCCGACACGGCCATGGTCCTGGCGGCCGGGCTCGGCAAGCGCATGCGGCCGATCACCGACACCCTGCCCAAGCCGCTGGTGAAGATAGCCGGCAAGCCGTTGATCGACTGGGCGCTCGACACGCTGGCGCGCGCCGGCGTCGGCACTGCGGTGGTCAATGTGCATTATCTGGCAGACCAGGTGGAAGCGCATCTGGCGGCGCGCGCGGCGCCGCGCATCGTCATTTCCGACGAGCGGGCGCGATTGCTCGATTCGGCCGGCGGCGTGGTCAAGGCGCTGCCGCAACTGGGCGATGATCCGTTCTTCATCCTCAACGCCGACACCTTCTGGCTCGACGGGGCGGTGCCCAATCTGGAGAAACTGGCTCTTGCCTGGAATGGCGAGGCCATGGATATTCTCCTCATGGTTGCGGGTTTCGAGCAGGCGACGGGCCATTCGGGCTCGGTGGATTTCGTCATGGACGGCATGGGCCGGCTGCGCCGCGCGCAGAAGGGTGAGGCGGGCGTCATCTATGCCGGCGCCATCATTGCCGCGCCGCGTGTCTTCGCCGGTGCGGATGGCGAACCGCAATCGCTCAATCGCTGCTTCGACGCCGCCGCGGCCCAGGGCCGGCTGTTCGGCATGAAGATGGATGGCGATTGGATCACGGTCGGCACGCCCGACGCCATCGCTCCGGCGGAGGCCATCGTTATGGCGCGCGCGCGAAAACGCGATGCCGGCTAAATCCCGGCCCAGAGTCTTTTCCATCCCGCCCGGCGTGCGCTTTCTGCCGGCCCTGGCCGAAGCCTTGCTTGATGGCCGTCTGGTGCCGGACTTCCGCTATGCCGGCGATCCTCTGGCGCTGGCCGATGTCACCATCTACCTGCCGACCCGCCGTGCGGCCCGCGCCCTGCGCGGCGTGCTGGTGGAAAGGCTGGCCGGCCGCTCGGCGATCCTGCCGGTGATCCGCCCGCTGGGCGAGTTCGACGAAGAAGCGGCGTTGTTCGACGTCGACAACGCGGCAGCCATCGACCTCGCCCCGCCCATCGAGGCGCTCGACCGCATCCTCTTGCTCGCGCCTCTTGTGCAGGCCTGGAAGGCGCGCCTGCCGGCTCATGTCGCCGCACTCTTCGACGAAGGCGTCGTCGTGCCGGCCTCGGCTTCCGATTCCATCTGGCTGGCGCGTGACCTGGCCGGCCTGATGGACGAGATCGAAACCGAGGAAGCCGACTGGACGAAGCTTGCCAGCCTGGCTCCCGATGCCTTGGCGCATTGGTGGCAGGTGACGCTGGAGTTTCTACAGATCGTCACCGCCCACTGGCCGCAATTGTTGCACGAGCTCGATCGTTCCAACCCGGCCGCGCACCGCAATGCCATGCTGGCGGCGGAGGCTGCGCGCTTGAGGGCCGGCACCCATGCCGGCCCGGTCATCGCCGCCGGTTCCACCGGTTCGATCCCCGCCACCGCGCGCCTGCTTGCCACCATCGCCGGACTGGATCAGGGCGCGGTGGTCCTGCCGGGCTTCGACCGGCAGCTTGATGCGCGCGCCTGGGAGGCGATCGGCATCGCCGACGAGCCATCGGCCTTCGGCCATCCGCAAACGGGGCTGAAAAAGTTGATCGCGGCCATCGGTGTCACGCGCGACGAGGTGGTCGAGCTTGCCACGCCCGAACCCGCCCTCGCCGCGCGCCGCGCCCTGGTCGGCGAGGCGCTGCGTCCTGCCGAAACCACCGATGCCTGGATGGAAAACCGCGCCGTGGCCGCCAGCGCTGCCGAGCATGGCGCGCTTGCCGGCGTCACGCTGGTCGAGACGGCCAATGAACGCGAGGAGGCACTGTCCATCGCCGTCGCGCTGCGGCTGGCCATCGCCGACGAGAATGCCACCGCCGCGCTGGTCACACCGGATCGCGGCCTGGCGCGTCGCGTGGCGGTGGAGCTTGCCCGCTTCGGCATCGAGGCGGACGATTCCGGCGGCACGCCGCTCGCCGACACCGCGTCCGCCACGCTGGCGCGCCTGCTGCTCGAAGCCGTGTTCCGGCCCGGCGAGCCTGTCGCGCTCGTTGCGTTGCTGAAGCACCCGTTGCTGCGGCTTGGCATGCGCCGCGCCAAGGTGCGCCGGGCGGCCGAAACCATCGAGCTCGTCGCCTTGCGCGGCGGCACCGGACGGCCCGACATCCGCACCCTCGCGGCACTCTTCGAGACACGATGGCAGGCCTTGCAGGACGCCCAGCGCAAACCGTCCTGGTTTGCCCGCATCAACACGGCATCGCTGGTCGAAGCGCGCAGCGTGTTAACGGCTCTGGAAACATCAATAAGCCGGCTAAGTGAAACGCGTGGCGTGCGCGCGGCAAGCCTGCCGGACATGGCCCGCCTGACCGTCGAGGCGCTGGAGGCGCTGGGCCACGCCGAAGACGGCAGCCTGGCCCGATATTATGATGGCGAGCGCGGCCAGGCGATGGCGGCTTTCCTGCGCGGGTTGGTCGGATCGCAAACGAGCCTGCCCTTCGATGCCGCCGAATGGCCCTCGGTCTTCTCGGCCCTGATCGCCACGGAGGTGGTCAAGCCCGCCATGGGCGCCGACCGGCGCGTCGCCATCTGGGGCGCCTTGGAGGCGCGGCTGCAAAGCGTCGATACGCTGGTGCTGGGCGGCATGAACGAAGGCACCTGGCCGAACATTCCGTCCTCCGACCGCTTCATGTCGCGGTTGATGAAGGCCGAGCTTTCGCTGGAACCGCCGGAGCGGCGCATCGGCCAGGCGGCGCATGATTTCATGATGGCGATGGGCGCGCCCAATGTCGTGCTGACGCGCGCGGCGCGCGCCGGCGACGCGCCGGCCGTCGCCTCGCGCTGGCTGCAGCGGCTGACCGCCTTTGCCGGCGAGGACGAAGCCGAGGCGATGCGCGCGCGCGGCCGTCGGTTGATCGGCTGGGCGCGTCTGCTCGACGACAAGCCGGATGAGGATTTCGCCCCGCGTCCCGAACCCGCCCCGCCGGTCGAGGCGCGGCCTGTGCGTTTCTCCATCACCGAGATCGAGACGCTGCGCCGCGATCCCTATGCGGTCTATGCGCGGCGCATCCTGGAACTGGCGGCGCTCGACCCGCTGATCCGCGATCCGGGCGCCGCCGAACGCGGCAATCTGTTCCACGACATCTTGCAGGATTTCATCCGCGACGATGGCGATCCGGCCGGGCCGGATGCCCTCCCGCGCCTGATTGCCGCCGGCCGCCGGCGCTTCGAAGAGACGCATTTGCCGGCGGATGTCGAGGCGGTCTGGTGGCCGCGCTTCGAGCGCACCGCGGCCTCCGTGATCGAATGGGAACGCGGCCGCGCCGAGGGCATCGCCGCGCGCCACGCGGAAATCCGCGCCTCGGCGATCGAGGTGGCACAGCTCGGCCTGACCCTGTCCGGGCGCGCCGACCGCATCGACATGCGCCAGGACGGCAGCGCCGATATCCTCGATTACAAGACGGGCGCCTCGCCCTCGCGGCGCCAGGCGCACACGCTTCTGTCGCCGCAACTGGCGCTTGAGGCCGCACTTCTCCAGCGCGGCGCCTTTGCCGATATCGGCCCTGCCGAACCGGGAGAGCTCGCCTATGTGCGGCTCAGGGCCAATGGCGAGGTGCTGCAGGAATCGATCCTCAAGATGAAGGACAGTGACAAGACGGCACCCGGCATGGCCGAGGAGGCCTGGGGCCGGCTGGCGACCCTTCTGGCGCATTATCACCGCACTGAGACCGGCTACAAATCGCGCGTCCTCCCCTTCCGCGAGGGCGATGTGGATGGCGATTACGACCATCTGGCCCGCGTGCTCGAATGGTCGGCCGGCGGCGACGCGGGCGATGGGGAAGGCGGAGAATGAAAAAGGCCTTCACCATCCCCCCCGACACGCTAAAGGCGCAGGCGCTGGCCGCCGACCCGGCCAATTCCGCCTGGGTGTCGGCCAATGCCGGTTCCGGCAAGACGCATGTGCTGGCGCAGCGGGTCATCCGTCTCCTGCTGCAGGGCGCCGACCCGTCGAAGATCCTCTGCCTGACCTACACCCGCGCCGCCGCCGCCAATATGGCGAACCGCGTTTTCCGCGATCTGGCCGGCTGGAGCCTTCTGCCCGACGAGGCGCTTTCCGAAATCATCGCCAATCTTGAGGGAAGCGCGCCCGATGGCGCGATGCTGGCCCGCGCCCGCCGGCTTTTCGCCCGCGCGCTGGAAACGCCGGGCGGCCTGAAGATCCAGACCATCCACGCCTTCTGCGAGGCGATCCTGCATCAGTTTCCGCTCGAGGCGAACATTGCCGGCCATTTCGAGCTGCTCGATTCGCAAATGGAGCAGGCGCTCCTGGCCGAAGCCCGGCGCGATCTTTTGACTGGGGCGATGAGCGATGGCGATGTGCTGGCGGAAGCCTTTGCCGCGGTTTTGGAGCGCGGCGGCGAAAGCGGCCTGCAGGACCTGTTGTCGGAGATCGTCGCCCGGCGCGACGGGCTGCGGGCGCTGATCGACCAGATCGGCGATGATTACGCGGCGCTGTTCGAGGAGTTCGGTTTCGCCGAGGGCGACAGCGCCGAAACGATCGCCGCCTCCATCTGGCCGCTGCCCGGCTTCGAGGCCGACGCCTTCCGCGCCTTCGTGGCCGAGGCCGAGGCGGCCGATGCCAGGACGGTGCTGAAAAGCATCGTGCCGGATGCCGCGCGCGCTTTCGGGGAAAGCGATCCCGTCCGGCGGCTGGAGTTCTTGAAGAAGGGATTTCTCAAGGCCGATGGCGGGGTGTACGGGGAAACCACCTTCAAGGCGGCCCTGCGCAACGCCGTGCCCGGTATCGTCGAGCGCTATGCGGCGGCGGCAAATGTGATCCGCGCCGCCGCCGACCGGCTGGCGCTCCATCGCATGCTGGAGGCGACCCGCGCCGCGCTGATGATCGCCGACGGCATGATCGCCCGCTATGAGCGGTTGAAGCGGGCGCGCGGCTTTCTCGATTTCAACGATCTGATCATGCGCACGATAAGGCTTCTGGCGCGCGCCGATGCGGGTCCGTGGGTGCAGTACAAGCTCGACAAGGGCATTGATCACATCCTGCTTGACGAGGCGCAGGACACCAGTCCCGAGCAATGGCGCATCGTCCAGTTGCTGGCGGAAGAATTCTTTGCCGGCGAAAGCGCTCGCGACGGCGCGCGGCGCACCATCTTCGCCGTCGGCGATGAGAAACAGTCGATCTATTCCTTTCAGGGCGCCGAGCCGGCTGCCTTTGACGAAAGCGGCCGTGCCTTCGAGAACAAGGTGCGTGCCGCCGCGCGTCGCTTCGAGCGGGTGCGGCTGATGCGCTCCTTCCGCTCGACGGAAGACGTTCTGTCTGCCGCCGATCTCGTTTTCGCCCGCGCGGACGTGCGCTCCGGCCTGACCCGCGACGAAGAACCCGTCGAGCACAAGCCGATCCGCGACAATGCGCCGGGCTATGTCGAGGTCTGGTCGCCGATCGCGCCCGAGGTGGTCGAGGAGCCGGACGACTGGACGGAGGCCATCGACCATGCTTCCGCGCCGGCCGTGCGCCTGGCCGAAACCATCGCCGCGACCGTCGAGGGCTGGATCCGCGGCGGCGAGATCATCGAGGGCACCGGCAAGCGCCTGACGGCGGGTGATGTTCTGGTGCTGGTGCGCAAGCGCGACCGTTTCGTCCACGCCCTGTCGCGCAGCCTGAAGAACCGCCACATCGACGTGGCCGGCGCCGACCGCCTGCGGCTGACGGCGCACATCGCCGTCCAGGATCTGATCGCGCTCGGCCGCTTTCTCATCCAGCCGCATGACGATCTGTCGCTTGCCGCCGTGCTGAAAAGCCCGCTCTTCGGCATGGACGAGGAACGCCTGTTTCGGCTGGCCTGGAAACGCGGCGCGGCAACCCCGCTGTTCGACGCCATGCGCGCCCAGGCGCTGGAAGACCCGGCAATGGCCGCAATGGTCGAGACCTTGCAGGCCTGGCAGAACGAGGCGGTCTTCAAGCCGGCTTTCGAGTTCTATGCAGGGCTCCTGTCCGGCACGCGCGCGCGTGAAGGCGCGCGGCGGCTGTTCGTCGCCCGGCTCGGCCACGAGGCGAACGACATTCTCGACGAGTTCCTGTCTTTCGCGCTGGCCGGCGAGCGCGCCGGGCTGCATGGCCTCGAGGCGCTGCTGTCGGCGCTCGACGGGCAGGCGCCGGAAATCAAGCGCGAAATGGACCAGACGCGCGACGAGTTGCGCATCATGACCGTGCACGCCGCCAAGGGCCTGGAAGCGCCGGTCGTGTTTCTGGTCGATCCCGGCAGCGCACCCTTTGCGGCCCAGCACCTGCCGAAGCTGATGCCGTTTTCGCCCGCCGGCAAGGGCTGGCGGGGCAAGGGGTTCCTGTGGCGCGCCGGCAAGGACGTCGCCAATGCCGCCGCCGCCGGTTTCGAGGCCGAGGCGCGTCTCAAGGCCGAGCAGGAATACCGGCGTCTGCTCTATGTCGGCATGACGCGGGCCGAGGACCGGCTGATCGTCTGCGGCTATCATGGCGCGCGCGAGCCGCAGGGGCTGACCTGGCAGAACATTGTGCGCCAGGCCCTGTCGGGCGCCGCCGAGGCGCAAGAGCTGGCCAGCCCGGAAATCTGCGCGCCGGTCTACCGCTACCGGGTCAGCGACGCGCCGCCACGCACGCCGGAGACCGAATCCGCGCCGGTTACAGCGGAAAAACTGTCGCTGCCACCAGCCCTGCTCGAGCCGCCGCCGGCGCAGGCGAATTTGCCGCGCCCCCTCTCGCCCTCGCGGGCCGGCGCCTTGATCGAGGCCGATTACGAGCCCGTCGTCTCGCCGCGCTCGCCGGTGCTCGATGGCGCCGATCAGCCGGGTTTCGCGATCCAGCGCGGGCTTGCCGTTCACCGTTTGCTGCAGATGCTGCCCGATTGTCCCGCCGATGCGCGCGAGGCGGCCGCGCGGCGCTATCTGGCGCGCGCCGGCGCGGACTGGAGCGCGGCGGAGCGCGAAAGCGCCTGGCGGTCCGTCAGCGTCATCCTCGACGATACGCGTTTCCAGCCCCTGTTCGCGGCCGGCTCGCGCGCCGAAATCGCGATCACGGGGGAATTGGAGCTAGCCGGCGCGCGCCGCACCGTCTCGGGCAAGATCGACCGCCTGGCGGTGACCGGCGATGCGGTGCTGATCGTCGACTACAAGACCAACCGCCCCGCCCCTGAAACGCTCGACCGCGCGCCGCAGGCCTATGTGGCGCAGCTGGCGCTCTATGCCGAGCTTCTGAAGCCGCTTTACCCCGGCCGCACGGTCCGCGCCGCATTGCTTTTCACCGAGGCGCCGTTGCTCCTGCCGGTGCCGGCCGATCGGCTGGCCGAGGCGCTTGCCCGACTCGGCACGGCGTGACACAAGGGAGCTTGACGCAGCTTCCCGCCACCCCCACATGTGGTGTGACTTCTTTTGCCGATAGGAGACTTCCAATGGCCACCGTGAAAACGGACAAGAGCAATTTCCAGTCCGACGTGCTAGAGGCAGCCGAGCCCGTGGTCGTCGATTTCTGGGCCGAATGGTGCGGCCCGTGCAAGATGATCGCCCCCGCGCTCGACGAGATTTCCGCCGAGCTCAACGGCAAGGTGAAGATCGCCAAATTGAACATCGACGAAAACCCAGAGATCGCCGCGCAATATGGCGTGCGCTCGATCCCGACTCTGATGCTGTTCAAGGGTGGCGAAGTGGCCGACATCAAGGTCGGCGCCGCGCCGAAGACGGCGCTTTCGGCCTGGATCAACGGCAACGTTGCCTGAGCACAAGCCAGCATTCCTGAAAAAACCCGGCTGCATTCGCGCTGGGTTTTTTGTTTCATTCATCCCCAGATAAGCAGCGCGGCCAGCCCCAGACCGCCGACGATCAGCCGCCACCAGCCGAACAGCGCATAGCCGTGCTGCGAGACATAGCCGAGCAGCCAGCGCACGACGAGCAGGGCCGCGGCGAAGGCGGCGATGAAGCCGATGGCGATGATCTTCACATCCGCCGCCGAGAGAATGTCGTAATTCTTGTAGAGATCGTAGGCGAAGGCGCCGGTCATGGTCGGCATGGCGAGGAAGAAGGAGAATTCCGCCGCCGAACGCTTGTCGGCCCCGAGCAGCAGCCCGCCGACAATGGTCGCGCCGGAGCGCGAGGTGCCGGGAATCATCGACAGGCACTGGATCAGGCCGATCTTGAAATACATGGCCAGCGGAAATGTCGTGATGTCGGTGTAGCGCGGCTTCTTCGCCCAGCGGTCGACCCACAGAAGCACGATGCCGCCGAGGATCAGCATGACGCAGATCAGCAGCGGCGTTTCGAACAGCACCGTCTTGATGATCTTGTAGGCCAAGACGCCGATGATGGCCGCCGGCAGGAAGGCGATCAGGATGCCGAGCACGAAGCGCTGCGTGCCGGGGTCGCGCGGCAGGTCGATCAGCATTTTCCACAGCCGCGCCGCATAGACGCTGAGGATCGCCAGGATCGCCCCGAGCTGGATCAGCACCTCGAAGGCCTTGCCGGTGGATTTGAAACCGAGAAAGTGCCCGGCGAGCAGGATATGGCCGGTCGAGGAAACGGGAATGAACTCCGTCAGGCCTTCCAGAATGCCAAGCAGAAGCGCCCCGATGATGGTCTGGTCCGTCACGTTCGCTCCTCGATGATGGCTTGCTTGTCAGTCCGGCGGTCTCCCCCTATAGCTGAAGGAAGAACGCCTAGAATCAGGTAATCAGAGGATTACCGCCGCGGCCATGAAATGGCCAGAGCCTTCCATTAGAAGTCACCGCATGCTGACGTTATTCCATCACCCGCTCTATGCTTCCTGTCGTTTTGTGCGGCTCTCCTTCGGCGAATATGGCGAGGAACTCGCCCTGATCGAAGAACGCCCTTGGGCCCGGCGCCAGGAATTCCTTTCTCTCAACCCGGCCGGCACCATCCCCGTGCTGCTGGCCGAGGGCGATCATCCGATCGTCGGCGCCACGGTCATCGCCGAATATCTCGACGAGACGCGCGGCGCGCTGAAGCGGGAAAAGCGGCTGATGGCCGAGGATTCGGTGCAGCGCGCCGAAATCCGCCGGCTGGTCGACTGGTACTTGATCAAGGCCGATACGGATGTGACGCGTCATCTGGTGCGCGAGCGCGCGCTGAAGCCGCACATGACCGGCACGGAAGGTGGCGGCTCGCCCGATTCGGCGACCATACGCGCCGCGCGCGCCAATGTGCGCCAGCACCTGAAATACACCAATTGGCTGGCCGGCACGCGCGACTGGATGGCCGGCAAGAAACTGTCCTATGCCGATCTCGCCGCCGCCGCGTCCCTCTCCGTGCTCGATTATCTCGGCGAGATCGAGTGGCGCGATTATCCAGCCGCGCGCGACTGGTACAGCCGCATGAAATCGCGCCCCGCCTTCCGCTCTCTCCTCACCGACCGCGTGCGCGGACTGTCGCCCGTCTCGCACTATGCGGATCTGGATTTCTGATGTGCGCGGCGCAGGCCGACCGGCTTCGCGCTTTCGTTGAAAAAGAGGCGCGCGCCGCCGGTTTCGATGCGGTGGCGGTCGCCTCGGCTGAAACGGCGCCGTCCCGCGCTGCCGAACTTGGCCATTTCCTCAAGGAAGGCCGGCACGGCACCATGCAATGGATGGAGGAGACGGCCGCGCGCCGCGCCCATCCGCAGGGTCTCTGGCCGGAAGCCCGCTCGGTGATCATGCTCGGCATGAATTACGGCCCGCAGGAAAACCCGCTTGCCATCCTCGAACGGAAGAACCGGGCGGCGATCTCGGTCTACGCGCGCAACCGCGACTACCACGATGTCGTGAAGGGCCGGCTGAAACAGATCGCCGGCAAGCTTGCCGCCCGCAGCGGAGCCGAGGTCAAGGTTTTCGTCGACACCGCGCCGGTGATGGAAAAGCCCCTGGCAAGGGAGGCCGGCCTCGGCTGGCAGGGCAAGCACACCAATCTCGTCAGCCGCGAATTCGGCTCCTGGCTGTTCCTCGGGTCGATCTTCACCACGGCGCAGCTCGCCCCGGACGCGCCCGAGCGGGATCATTGCGGCTCCTGCCGCGCCTGCCTCGATGTCTGTCCGACGGATGCTTTCCCCACGCCCTACCAACTCGATGCGCGGCGCTGCATCTCCTACCTCACCATCGAGCACAAGGGCCCCATCCCGCACGAATTCCGGGCGCCGATGGGCAACCGCATCTATGGCTGCGACGATTGCCTGGCCGTCTGCCCGTGGAACAAATTCGCGCAAGGAGCCGCCGAGGCGAAGCTGAAGGCGCGCGACGATCTGAACGCGCCGCCATTGGCCGATTTGCTGGCGCTCGACGATGCGGCGTTCCGCGCCTTCTTCTCCGGCTCGCCGATCAAGCGCATCGGCCGCGACCGCTTTATCCGCAACGTCCTGATCGCCGCCGGAAACTCCGGCGACGCAAGTCTGGCCGCCCCATGCCGGACCCTGGCGCGGGACCCGTCGCCTCTGGTGCGCGGCGCCGCGGTCTGGGCGCTCTCGCGCCTGCTGGACGGTGAAGACTTCGCCGCGCTTGAAGCGCACTTGCGCCCGTTGGAAAAGGATGCCGAAGTGCAGATCGAATGGGGAGCAAGGCCATGACCAAGGAATTCTTCATTTTCGGCGCCGGCTATTCCGGCCGCGCCCTGGCGCGCGAAGTGGTCGGTGAGGCCGAAGCGATCGCCGGCACGACACGCGACCTGGCCAATGCCGGCCGTCTCGGGCGCGCCGGCATCACGCCCCACGCGTTCACGGGCGGAGGCGCATTGCCGGTCGACATCGCCGATGCGCTGTCGCGCACGACCCATCTGGTGGTCGGCATTGCGCCCGGCGATGCCGGCGACCCGGTGCTTGCCGCCGCCCGGGAAACGATCACCGGCGCCATGCCGGCGCTGAAATGGATCGGCTATCTTTCGACGGTCGGCGTCTATGGCGATCATGGCGGGGCGTGGGTCGACGAGGCCACCCCCTGCAACCCCGTGTCCGAGCGGTCGAAACAGCGTGTGGCGGCGGAAGACGCCTGGCTGGCACTCGCCGCAGAGACGGGTCTGCCGGTCGCCATTTTGCGCCTGTCGGGCATTTACGGCCCGGGCCGCAACGCACTCGCCAATCTGGTCGACGGCAAGGCCCGGCGCATCGTCAAGCCCGGCCAGGTGTTCAACCGCGTCCATGTCGATGACATTGCAGGCGCCGCCGCCCATCTGGCGCGCCGCCGCGAAAGCGGCGTTTTCAACGTCACCGACGATGCGCCCGCCGCGCCACAGGACGTGGTCGCCTATGCGGCGCGCGTCATGGGCGTCGAGGCCCCGCCGGAAGTGGCCTTCGAGGATGCCGGCCTCTCGCCGATGGGCCGCTCCTTCTACGGCGAGTGCAAGCGCGCGGCGAATGCCCGGCTGAAGGCGACAGGCTATCGCTTGCGTCATCCGGACTACCGCGCGGCAATCGATGCCATGTGGGCCGACGAAAGCTGGCGGACAGAAAATTCCTGAAGGCCGTCGTCCATGATTCCCAAGCTGTGTTATGATTCGCCCCGACATTGGGTGGGTCGACGACGAGGAAACGATGCGATTTCCGACGCTTCTGAAGTTTGCCGCGACAGCAATGCTCGGCCTTTCCATGCTTGCCGGTGCGGCTCA
This sequence comes from Nitratireductor soli, assembly GCF_001050155.1. Taxonomy (GTDB): domain Bacteria; phylum Pseudomonadota; class Alphaproteobacteria; order Rhizobiales; family Rhizobiaceae; genus Nitratireductor; species Nitratireductor soli. Next base: position 43,467 of record NZ_LFVY01000009.1, on the reverse strand, counting down.
GGCCGAGCCGTTGGCCAAGGATTTGTTCGGTGCCAAGAGGCTGCCGGCGGTGGCCGCGCCGCAGGCTTTCGGCTTCTATTCGAAAGGGTGCTTCGCCGGCGGCATGGCGATTGCCCGGGATGGCCCTCATTGGCAGGCCATGCGCCTGTCGCGCAACCGGCGCTGGGGCCATCCTGATCTGATCTCCCTGCTCGAGCGCCTGTCGCGCGAGGCCGCGCAGGATGGTTGGCCGGGCCTTCTCGTCGGCGATATCTCGCAGCCGCGTGGCGGGCCGATGCTGACCGGCCACGCCTCGCATCAGCTCGGCCTCGATGCCGACATCTGGTTCACGCCGATGCCCGCACGCCGCCTCACCAATGCCGAGCGCGAGAATGTCAGCGCGGTCTCCATGCTGAAGGGCGATTCGCTCTATGTCGACGACCGCAAATGGACGCCGGCACATGAGGCGGTGCTGCACCGCGCCGCCAGCTACAAGCAGGTGGAGCGTATCCTGGTTCATCCCGGCATCAAGAAGAAATTGTGCGACACGGTGCGCGGCGACCGCGGCTGGCTGAGCAAGGTAAGGCCCTTCTGGGGACACCATTATCATTTTCACGTGCGCATCGGCTGTCCGCCCGGCTCGACCGGCTGCAAGCGGCAGGATCCGACACCGCGCAGCGATGGCTGCGACAAGTCGCTCGACTGGTGGTTCACCGACGAGCCATGGCGGCCGGCCAAGGGGCCGGCCAAACCGAAGGCGCGGGACATCATGACCATGGCGGCATTGCCCGACGCTTGCCGCGCGGTGCTCGCAGCACCCTCACCCGCTTCCGAAATGGCCGTGACGCTTGGCGGCGGTGGTGCCGCTACCCAGGCGGCATCCCAGGTTGCGGCGCCCGAACTCCCGGTTCTCGGCTATCAGGAGATCGACCCGGCCAGCGTTCTCTCCGCCATGCCGGCGGGCCGTGTGCCACGCCCCAGCAACCGCCCGGCCTTGCAATAGCGCCCGCACGCAGCCAGGGAGCGCTGCCGGAGCCGGTGCAGATGCGGAGAAACGAAACAGGGGCGGGCAAGGTCGCCGATAGCGCGATTTTGTCGCCGCCGTGCTTGCCTTAACGCTTCAACCGATTTAATTGCCCCTGTAGGCATGGTTCGGTTTGCGCCGGTGAACGCGCAACGAAACCATGCAGGGAACAGGACCAGGCGCGGCCAACACGCCGCGATCAGACCAGCCGCGAAACCAACCGAGCCTCCGCCATGCATTTCAAGAATGAGAACGACACCGCGCTCAGATTTCCGGTCCTGATCGGCGATATCGGCGGCACCAATGCGCGGTTCGCCATTCTGGTCGATTCCAATGCCGAGCCGAAGATCTTCCCGGTGGTGCAGACGGCCGACTTCGCCACCATCGACGAGGCGATCCAGTCGTCCATCCTGGACCGGACCTCGATCCAGCCGCAATCGGCGGTGCTGGCGGTGGCCGGGCCGGTCGATGGCGATGAGATCGACCTGACCAATTGTGACTGGGTGGTGCGGCCGCGCCAGATGATGGAGGCGATGGGCTTTTCAGACATCATCGTCATCAACGATTTCGAAGCGCAGGCGCTGGCCGTCGTGGCGCTTGATGACGAGCATCTGGAGATGGTCTGCCCCGGCACGTCGGAAATGACTGGCAGCCGCGTGGTCCTCGGCCCGGGCACCGGGTTGGGCATGGCCGGCCTGGTGCATGCCCAGCACACCTGGTTTCCCGTGCCGGGCGAGGGAGGCCATGTGGATATCGGGCCGCGCACGGCGCGAGACCTGGAGGTTTTCCCGCATCTGGAGCCGATCGAAGGCCGCATTTCCGCCGAGCAGATCCTTTGTGGGCGTGGCCTGGTCAATCTGTATCGCGCCATCGCGGCGGCCGACGGCACGGAGGCCGTCCACCGGACGCCCGCCGACATCACCGGTGCCGGGCTTGCCGGCGGCGATATGGTGGCGGTGGAGGCGCTCGATCTGTTCGTCACCTATCTCGGCCGGCTGGCCGGCGATATGGCGCTGATCTTCATGAGCCGGGGCGGCGTCTATCTGACCGGCGGCATCGCGCAAAGGATCGTGCCGACCTTGAAGAACGGCAAGTTCCGCGCCGCGTTCGAGGACAAGGCTCCGCATGGCGACCTGCTGCGGGCCATTCCGGCCTATGTCATCACGCACCCGATGGCCGCCCTCATGGGCCTGGCCGCCTATGCGCGCACGCCGATGCGCTTCGGCGTCGAGACCGAGGGGCGGCGCTGGAAAGCCTGATTCGCCGTTGCATGCGCTGTCCTGAACGGGCATAGCCTGTTTCTGGCAGGCTGTGGGCACCGGTTGAACAGGAATGGATGCTTTGAGAATCGGAAGAAGCACTGAGGATTCAGGCGCAGTCATTCCCGTGATCCGGCGGATTTTCGCCGAGAACGGCCGCGAATACATCGGCCATTATGCGATTGCCATTGCCTGCATGCTGGCGATTGCCGCCACCACCGCGTTCAGCGCCTGGATCATGCGCGACATCATCGACGAGGTCTTCTACCGCCAGCGCTGGGAGCTGGTCGGCTGGATCTGCGGTGCCATCATCGCCGCTTTCGCCATTCGCGGCTTTGCCACCTACGGCCAGTCGGTGATGCTGGCCAAGATCGGCAACAACATCGTCGCCCGCTACCAGCAGCGCATGTTCGATCATCTGATGCGCCTCGGCATCGGCTTTTTCAGCACCACGCGCTCCGGCCAGCTTTCGGCGCAGATCAGCCAGAATGTCGGCGGCATTCGCGACCTGCTCAACATGACCGTCGCCTCCATCGCCCGCGATGCGGTGACGCTCGTCGGCCTGGTCGCCGTCATGGTGTTGCAGGACCCGCTTCTGTCGGTCATCGCCCTCGTCATCGGCCCGCCGCTCATCTATGCGGTCAACTATCTGATGCGCCGCCTGCGCCGCGTCACGCGCGAGGCCGTCGATGTCAATTCGCGCCTGCTCGGCGCCATGCAGGAATCCGTGCAGGGCATCGCCATCATCAAGGCCTTCACCATGGAGAAGCAGCTCTCCGACAAGATGACGGGCCTGATCGTCCATGCCGAGGAGCGCTCCAACAAGATCGCCCGCGTGTCGGAGCGGCTCGGCCCGATCACCGAGCTCCTGGCCGGGCTGGCGATCGCCGGCGTCATCGCCTATGCGGCCTGGCGCGCCTCGGTCAGCGCCCAGCCGCCCGGTTCCGTCTTCGCCTTCATCACCGCCCTGCTCCTGGCCTATGACCCGGTGCGCAAGCTCGCCCGCGTGCAGGTCAATCTCGAGCGCGCCCTGGTCAATGCGCGCATGATCTACGAAATCCTCGACATCGAGCCGCAGCAGGGCGACAGGCCCGGCGCCGGGGCTCTTTCGGTCAGGAATGGCGATGTCGTCTTCGACAAGGTCGCCTTCTCCTACAGCGAGGCGCTGCCGGTGCTGCACGGCGTCAGCTTCACCGCCAGGGCGGGCGAGACGACGGCCATTGTCGGCCCGTCGGGCGCCGGCAAGTCCACCCTGTTCGCGCTGCTGCAGCGCTTCTACGATCTCGATTCGGGCACGATCAGTGTCGATGGCGAGGACATCTCCAAGGTCACCAAGAGCTCGTTGCGCGGCGCCATCGCCTATGTCTCGCAGCAGCCATACCTGTTCGAAGGCACGATTCGCGACAACATCCGCTATGGCCGGCCCGACGCCAGCGACGCCGAGGTCGAGGAGGCCGCGCGCCTTGCCCATGCCGACGAGTTCATCCGCCAGCAGGTCTCCGGCTATGACACGCTGGTCGGCGAGAACGGCGCCACCCTCTCCGGCGGCCAGCGGCAGCGCGTGTCGATCGCCCGTGCCATCGTTCGCAACGCGCCGATCCTGCTGCTCGACGAGGCGACCTCGGCGCTCGACAATGAGTCCGAGGCGCGCGTCCAGCAGGCGCTGGAAGAGATCATGAAGACGCGCACGACGCTGGTCATCGCCCATCGCCTCTCCACCGTCGTCAATGCCGACCGCATCATCGTGCTCGAGGAAGGCCATCTGGTCGAGGAAGGCACGCACGCCTCACTTGTGCGCAAGCCGCACGGCATTTATGCACGCTTCCACAGGATGCAGCGCGAGCGCGGCGAAGACCTTCTGGCCGGCGCCGCGCCGGTGGAGGCACCTGCCGGCGAGGAGAGCAAGCCATGAGCGATATGGGACTGGTGATCGTCGGCGCGGCGGGGCGCATGGGCCAGACGCTGATCCGCACCGTTCATGCGATGGATGGAATGCACGTGGCCGGCGCCATCGAGCGCCCGGGATCGCCCTTTCTGGGCAAGGATGCGGGCGAACTGGCCGGCATCGGCATCATCAACGCCACCATCACCGACGACCCGCTGGCCGCCTTCGCCAAGGCCGATGGCGTGCTCGATTTCACCACGCCGGATGCCAGCGTCGAGTTCGCCGGCTATGCGGCGCAGGCGCGCATCGTCCATGTCATCGGCACGACCGGCTGCACGGCCGATCACGAGGCGAAAATCGCCGCCGCGGCCCATCACGCCACCATCGTCAAATCGGGCAATATGAGCCTCGGCGTCAATCTGCTCGCCGTCCTGGTGGAGCAGGCGGCGAAAGCGCTCGACGCTGCGGATTTCGACATCGAGGTGCTCGAAATGCACCACCGCCACAAGGTCGACGCCCCGTCCGGCACCGCGCTTCTCCTCGGCGAGGCGGCCGCCGAAGGACGGGCCATCGCGCTTGCGCAAAACAGCGTGCGCGTGCGCGACGGCCATACCGGCCCGCGCGAGGCGGGCACGATCGGCTTCGCCACGCTGCGCGGCGGCTCCGTCATCGGCGAACACTCGGTCATCCTGGCCGGCCCCGGCGAGCGCATCACCCTGTCGCATCAGGCCGAGGATCGCAGCGTCTTCGCCCATGGCGCGGCCAGGGCCGCACTTTGGGCGCATGGCCGCAAGCCCGGTCTCTATTCCATGCTCGACGTGCTCGGGCTGAACGCATAATCCGATCGACGAACCCCTGGAAGGAACCATCATCATGTCCGGCACCCTGATCCTCGTCCGCCACGGCCAGAGCGAATGGAACCTGAAGAACCTGTTCACCGGTTGGCGCGACCCCGGCCTGACGGAAAAGGGCCATGAGGAGGCGAAGGAAGCCGGCCGCAAGCTGAAGGCGCGCGGCTTCAGGCCGGACATCGCCTTCACCTCGGTTCTTTCGCGCGCGCAGGTGACCAATGACCACATCCTGCGCGAGCTCGGCCAGGAAGGCCTGGAGACGATCCGCGACCAGGCGCTCAACGAGCGCGACTATGGCGATCTCTCGGGGCTCAACAAGGACGATGCGCGCCAGAAATGGGGCGAGGAGCAGGTGCATGTCTGGCGCCGCTCCTATGACGTTCCGCCGCCCGGCGGCGAGAGCCTGAAGGACACGGGCGCGCGCGTCTGGCCCTATTTCCTGCACGATATCCTGCCCCATGTCCTGCGCGGCGAGACGGTGCTGGTTTCGGCGCACGGCAATTCGCTGCGCGCCCTGGTGATGGCGCTCGACGGCATGAGCGGCGAAGAGATCGTCAAGACCGAGATTGGCACCGGCGTGCCGATCGTCTACGTGCTCAACGCCGACTCGACGGTCGCCTCGAAGGAAATTCTCTAATGCATGCCGCATTCAAATGGATTCATTTGAATGACAACGAACATGCATCATTTCAAAGTGTTACAGCGCCCTTTGCGCGTCTGATAAGACGCGCGGCGCTGTAGGGCTGAACGCGTTCCGCGCGCCTTCCGGCAACGGCTCTGCGCGCCCATAAGGCGCCCGAAGGGCGCTGACGGGATGAATGGCGTCTCGCAGCCGTCATTTTCCCGCTGATGATCGAGAATCCGCGTTGACACGAAAGGACTTGGCCCTTACATCGGCAGCGCACACCTGCCCAGGTGGCGGAATTGGTAGACGCGCACGGTTCAGGTCCGTGTGCCGCGAGGCGTGGAGGTTCGAGTCCTCTCCTGGGCACCATAATCTTCCGCTTTCGATCCGGATTCCTTGATCTGCCGATCCATCGCGCGCACTCCGTTACCGCCGGGAAGGTTCATTCGACGAAAGCGGCGAGTTTGCCGAGTGTCGATCGCAAGCCGGCATCGTGGTCTTCAGGCCGTATCCCTTCCGGAACATTCTCGCAGGTGATCCTTACTGCGGTCCCGCCGGCGACCCGCTCCAGAGACCACGTCATGTGCATCTCGCCCGCGAAGGCCGGGTCTTCCGAGACGAAGTTCACCGCCTGGATTACGTGGCGGTCCGGCGCCAGCTCGACGAAGACACCCTCGATGACGTCTGCGTGCTCGGACGTCTTGCCGATGGCGGCATGATCCGGCTGATCGTAGATCAACGCCATGCGGTAAGTTCCGCCTTCACGCGCATCGAAAGCAAGAATCTCGCCGGCCATCCCAGCCGGCGGCAACCAGGTCACCCATGCTTCCGGGTCCAGGAATGCGCGGTAGATGGTTTGCGGCGACGCTGCGATTGTCCTCGACGCCGTGTCGGTTCTTGGCCTTTTGGAAACATTGGCCATGGTCAGACATCCTCCGATACTCCGCGTGTAGCCCGGATAGTCACAATTCCCCGGCCTTGGTTCAAGCGCATCATCGTTGTCGGTTCTCTGTCCAACAGGTTCTTCAGCGCTGTCATGGGGCCTGTTCCGCAGCCTCACAAGGGCTGGCGGACACGCCCGTTATGAACCGCGAGAACTTTTGGTCGGTTTTCGTCAGGCGGCGTGTGCCATCCTGTCCCCGGCCATGCGGTAGGAGATCGCCTCGGCCAGGTGGATGCGCGCCACGCTGTCGGCGCCGTCCAGATCGGCGAGCGTCCGCGCCACTTTGAGGACCCGGTGATAGGCGCGCGCGGAAAAGCCGAGCTTTTCACTGGCGTCGCGGATCAGAGCCATGCCGTCGGCGTCAAGCGGCACGATCTCCTCGATCAGCGCAGCGGAGCAGGCGGCGTTGGTCGTCCAGCCCGGCAGGCCGAGCGCCGTATAGCGCTGCTGCTGCAGGGCACGGGCGTGGGCAACGCGTACGGCAACCGCCGCGCTGGTCTCGGCGCGGGCCGCGCCGACCAGGTCGCCGGCCGAGACCGCCGGCACCTCGATCCTGAGATCGATCCGGTCGAGAAGCGGGCCGGAAATGCGCGCCTGGTAGTCGGTCTGGCAACGGGGACCGCGCAGGCAGCGATGGCCGGGCTCCCCCGCCCTGCCGCAGCGGCACGGATTCATCGCCGCGACGAGCTGGATGCGCGCCGGATAGCTGATCCGGTGATTGGCGCGGGCGATCACGCATTCGGCCGTTTCCAGCGGCTGGCGCAGCGAATCGAGCACCTGTGGTGAAAACTCCGGCAGTTCGTCGAGAAACAGAACGCCATGATGCGACAGCGAGGCCTCGCCCGGCCGGGCCTTGAGGCCGCCGCCGACGATCGCCGCCATGGAGGCCGAATGATGCGGGGCGCGGAACGGACGCCGGTCGGACAGTTTTCCGTCCGCAAGTTCGCCGGCGATCGAGGCGATCATCGACACTTCGAGAAGCTCGCGCGGCACAAGCGGCGGCAGGATCGACGGCAGGCGCTGCGCCAGCATCGACTTGCCGGCGCCCGGCGGCCCGATCATCAGCAGATTGTGTCCGCCGGCGGCCGCCACCTCCAGCGCCCGCTTGGCGCTCTCCTGTCCCTTGATGTCGGCGAGGTCCGGCCAGCGGCCGGGAGGCGGGCCGATGGCGGGTTCCGGGCGGCTCATCACCTGCGTGCCGCGAAAATGATTGGCAAGCCCGATCAGGCTGCGCGGCGCCAGAATGTCGATGTCGGCACTGGCCCAGGCGGCCTCCGCGCCGCAGGCATGCGGGCAGATCAGCCCCTTGCCCATGGCGTTGGCGCCCATCGCCGCCGGCAGGACGCCGTTGACCGCCGCCACCGTGCCGTCGAGCGACAATTCGCCGAGCACGACATAGCCGGCCAGCGCATCGCCCGGCACGGCGCCCAGCGCCGCCATCAGGCCGAGCGCGATGGGCAGATCGTAATGGCTGCCCTCCTTCGGCAGATCGGCGGGCGCCAGATTGACCGTCACCTTCTTCGGCGGCATGGACAGGCCCGAAGCATGCAGCGCCGCCTGCACCCGCTCGCGGCTTTCGGCCACCGCCTTGTCGCCCAGGCCGACGATCTGCATGCCCATCTTGCCGGGCGCGACCATCACCTGCACGTCGACCGGAACGGCCTCGATGCCCTGGAACGCAATCGTACTCACATGCGAAACCATTTTATCCCCCCCGGCAGCGTCTCAACTCCAGTGGTCTGACCGAAACGGATGGTAACCCATCTGTTGGGATCGCACCCTAAGCAAGAAGCCGATCACTCAATACAACCAGAATGAAGCATTTTTGATCGATCGAATCAAGAACATTTAGGGAACGAAGAGCTTGTATCCTCGCGCGGCGGTTGTGGTTGGTTGCAGCGGCAGAACAAACGAAGGCGCCCGGCCACATCTGCACCGGGCGCTTCATGTCGTGCGTCGATGGAAGCGTGCACGGCGCCTCAGGCGGCGCGGCGTGCCTCCACGGCATCCCAGAACAGGGCGGAAATGTCGGCGCCGCCGAACCGCTTGACCTCGCGCAGGCCGGTCGGCGAGGTGACGTTGATCTCGGTCATGAAGTCGCCGATCACGTCGATGCCCACCAGGATGAAGCCGCGTTCGCGCAGCGAGGGGCCGATGCGGGCGCAGATCTCGCGCTCCCGCTCGGTCAGTTCGGAGGGTTCGGCCCGGCCGCCGACATGCATGTTGGAGCGCGAATCGTGCTCCGCCGGCACCCGGTTGATGGCGCCCACAGGCTCGCCCTCGATCAGGATGATGCGCTTGTCTCCGGCCCGCACCTCGTTCAGGTAACGCTGGACGATGAACGGCTCGCGGAAGGCCTGCATGAACATCTCCAGCAGCGAGGCGAGGTTTCGGTCGCCCTCGCGCAGGTGGAAGATGCCGGCGCCGCCATTGCCGTAGAGCGGCTTGACGATGATGTCGCCATGTTTGGCGCGGAAATCGTCCACCTCGCGCGGATCGCGGGTGATCAGCGTCGCGGGCATCAGATCGGCGAATTCGGTGACGAAGATCTTCTCCGGGCTGTTGCGCACCCAGGCCGGATCGTTGACGACCAGCGTCTTCGGATGCACGCGGTCGAGGATATGCGTCGTCGTGATGTAGTTCATGTCGAAGGGCGGGTCCTGCCGCAGCAACACGACGTCCATGTGCGACAGATCGAGCCGCTCCGGTTCGCCCAGGGCGAAATGGTTGCCCTTCTCGTCGCGCACGGTCAGCTTTTCCGCCCAGACGATCACCTTGCCATCCACCATGGAAAGCCGGTCCGGCGTGTAGTGCCACAACGCATGGCCGCGCTGCTGCGCCTCCAGGGCCAGTGCGAAGCTGGTGTCGCCGGCGATCGAAACGGTGGAAATATGGTCCATCTGGACGGCGACTTTGAGCGGCATGGATCGGCACTCCGGGATGGTCTTCGGGATGCGCAGATGACGGTTCGTGCCGCCGCATGTCAAGCCGCCGATATGGCGGCGCTTCTCTGCACCAGGACTGTCCGCAGCCGGTTCACAATAATGATATATTGGATACTATTCTTAAAGACTTTAAGTCCATGGTCCGGCACGGAGTAGTGAAGCCCATAGTGGATCGGGAGTGGAGCGGAAAACCGATGAAGCCGGCGCCCGCATATGTTCGGACGACAACGGCAGACCAGGCCGATTACGCCTTCACGGATGCGCTGACGGGCCTTGGCAACATGCGCCGCTTCTTCGACAAGATCGACCGCTTGATCGATGATCGCGCCGATGATCCCGCTCCCTTTGCCATTGGTGTTCTCGATCTCGACGGCTTCAAGCCGATCAACGATCTGTTCGGCCGCGCCGCCGGCGACGAAATCCTGCAGCAGGTGGCGCTGCGGCTGCGCGCGGCGATGGACGAGAGTTCCACGGTCACGCGCATCGGCGCCGATGAGTTCGCCTTTCTGTACCCGATGGTGTTCAGCGAGGAAGCGGCGCGCGAGCGCACGCGGCTGCTGATCGAAGTCCTGTCGGCGCCCTATGATGTGGGGCATCGCACGGCGCGCCTGTCGGCCTCCGCCGGCTGTTCGCTGTTTTATTCCGATGACGAGACGAGCGAGATCCTGCTCAACAAGGCGGAGACGGCGCTTTACCAGGCCAAGCGCTCGGGGCGCGGAGCCGTCGTCGTCTACACCCGCGAGATGGAAGAAGCGGCCAAGCGGGTGACGCATATCGAGCAGGCGCTGCGCCGCGCCGTCGCCGCCGGCGAGGTGGAGCCGCATTTCCAGCCGATCGTCGATCTGGGGACCCGGCGCACCATCGGCTTCGAGACGCTGGCCCGCTGGACCGACCGCGATCTGGGTCCCGTTTCGCCGGGGGTCTTCATCCCCATCGCCGAGGAGCGCGGCATCATCGGCCCCCTGTCGCAGCTCGTGCTGCGCAAGGCGACCGAGGCGGCGCGCGGCTGGCCGTCGAACCTGTTCCTGTCGTTCAACCTGTCGCCGTCGCAACTGGTCGACCACAACACCGGCCTGCAGATCCTGTCGATCCTCGAGCGCACCGGCTTCGATCCGCGGCGGCTGGAGATCGAGATCACCGAAACCGGCCTGATGAACGATCCCGCTTCCGCCCAGCGCATCGTCGAGGATCTGCGCCGCGTCGGCATTCGCGTCTCGCTGGATGATTTCGGCACCGGCCAGTCGAGCCTCGGGCGCTTGCGCGAATTCCAGTTCGACAAGCTGAAGATCGATCGCGCCTTCGTCTCGTCGATTCTCGACGACCGCCCCTCGGAACACATCATCCGCGCCATTCTCGCCATGTGCGAGGGCCTGGGCATGGATGTGGTGGCCGAAGGCATCGAAGCGGAAGCACAGGCCGACCGGCTGGTGCAGTTCGGCTGCGGCGGCGGCCAGGGTTTCCTGTTCGGCCGCCCGTGCGATGCCGATGCAACGCTCGGCTATCTGCGCGAAACCGCGATGCGTCCGCCGCTGCGCAAGATCGCCGGCTGAACCCATTCCGCTGTTTTTCAACTCTGTTTTGGTTCCGGCAGCAGCAGGCTGGCATCCCAGATGCCGGCTTTGACGACGGCGGCCGCCAGCTCCAGCATCAGCGCGCGCACCGCTTCCTGGGCGAATGTGGTCGGCCGGTCGGCCATTTCGCAGAGATAGAGGGTCCGCGACAGCGTCGGCTCGATGATCGGCCGCGAATGCAGCAATCCGCTTTCAAGCTGCTCGTACATGAACAGCCTGGTGCCGATCGCGCAGCCGAGCCCGGCGGCCAGCGACGCGCCGATCGCCTGCACCGAATTCATCTGCAGCTTGGCCCGGCTCTCCAGTTTTCGCAGAAGCGAGACATCGTCCAGAAGAGCGCGCGCCGAGACGCCCTGGCGAAGCAGGATCAGCGGCATGTCCAGAATCTCGGAGAATCGCACCGGCTCGTCGGTGTTGCCGATGATGGCCGGCGTGCCGACGAGCAGCATCTCCTCCTCCAGCACCGGCTGCGTCCGCAGGCGCGGGTCGGCGGGCGGATTGTAGACGAGGGCAATCTCCACCTCCGACGTCATCAGGTGCATCAGCGTCGAGCCCGACAGGCTTTCCGACAGCGACAGCCGCACCTTGGGATGGTCCGCCATGATGCGCCGGACCAGCTCGACGCCGATCGCCTTCACCGCCGAATAGGCCATGCCGACCGACACGTCGCCGGCGATTTTCCCGTCTGCCTCGCGGATATCCTTCTCGGCGGCCGACATCGCCTTGAGAATGGATTTCGCATGCGTGTAGAGCCGCTCGCCGGCGGCCGTCGGCTGCATGCCGCGCGGCTTGCGGACGAACAGCTTGGCGGAAAGCTTGCGCTCGAGATTGGTCAGGTGATGGCTGAGCGCCGAAACGGCGACGCGGCAATGCTCGGCGGCATTCGACAAGGTACCATGCTCGTAGATGGCGGCGAAGTAGCGAAGCTGGCGGGAATCCATGGTTTCTATTCTTTAGAAGGGAACGTTAGAAACTTTATAATTTTCCGGCCCCACAAGCAACGCTACTGTCAGGCGCATGACGGACAGCGAAAGAACAGACGCGGAGCATCCCTTCCGCCCCCTCGACGGCGTGCGCGTCGTCGAAATGAGCCACATGATCATGGGGCCGTCCTGCGGGCTGTTTCTGGCGTTTCTCGGCGCCGAGGTGATCAAGGTCGAGCCGCCGGAGGGCGACAAGACGCGACACCTGACTGGTATGGGCAGTCCATTCTTCCCGCTTTTCAACCGCGGCAAGAAATCGGTTCAGCTCGATCTCAAGACCAGCCAGGGACGCGCCGCGCTTGACCGCCTGCTGGCGACGGCGGATGTCTTTGTCGAGAATTTCCGCGATGCTTCGCTGGCAAAGATGGGTGCCGATCCCGAAGACCTCCACACCCGTTTTCCGCAGCTCATCATCGCCTCCCACAAGGGCTTTCTGCGCGGGCCATATCAGGATCGCACGGCGCTCGACGAGGTCGTGCAGATGATGACCGGCCTCGCCTACATGACCGGCCCGACGGGCCGTCCGCTGCGCGTTGGTTCGTCGGCTAATGATATCATGGGTGGCCTGTTCGGCGCGTTCTCGGTGCTGGCGGCGCTGATGGAGCGCCGCGAGACCGGAAAGGGCCGCAGCCTGCGCGTCGGCCTGTTCGAGAACTGCCTGCTGCTGGTCGCCCAGCACATGGTGCAGTTCGAACTGGAGGGGACGAGCCCGCCGCCCATGCCCGAGCGCAGCTTCTCCTGGCCGGTCTACGACATCTTCGAGACCGCCGATGGGCGGCAGATATTCGTCGGCGCGGTGACCGAAGGCCAATGGGTCTCCCTGTGCAGATTGCTTGAGCTGGACGAGCTTCTGTCCGACGCGCGTCTGCAGAAGCGGATGGACCAGATCGACGCGCGCGACTGGACGGTGCCGATCGTCGCCAAGGCCATCGCCAGGCGCCAGGCAGGCCCCCTGCTCGACGCCTTCGAGCGGGTCGGCATTCCCTATGCGCCGATTGCCAGGCCGGCCGACATGTATGGCGACCCGCATGTGATGCGGCCGGGCGGGTTGGCAGCCTCGACCATGCCGGACGGGCGCTCGTTCCGCGCGCCGTCGCTGCCCTTCGAGGTCGATGGCGTGATGCTGTCGGGTGGCGGCGACCTGGCGGCCATCGGCCAGGACACGGAAACCGTGTTGAAGAGCCTCGGGCTCGATGACGACGAGATCGCAGCCGCCCGTGGCCCGCTGCGCGCCGAGGCCGCATGACCGGCCCTGCGGAAATACATGCGCACATCTATCCGCAGGACCGCGTTTCGCTGCGCGAGGTCGGCCTGCGCGATGGATTGCAGCTCGTGAAGGCATTTCCGTCGTCCGCCGCCAAGCACGAATGGCTGGTGCGCGAGCATGCGGCCGGCGTCCGCCATTTCGAGGTTGGTTCATTCCTGCCGGCTTCCCGCATGCCGCAATTCGCCGATGTGCGCGACATGATTGCGGCCGTGAGTTCGCTCGGGGGAGCCCGCTCGGCGGCGCTGGCGCTCAATGAGCGCGGCGCCGCCGACGCGGTCGGGACCGGGCTCGATGAAATCGTCTGCGTGGTCTCGGCCACCGAGGAACACAGCCAGGCGAACATGCATCGCTCGCGCCGGGAAGCGGTCGAGCTGGTCGGCAAGGTCGCCCGGCTGCGCGACGAGAAAGGCCATAAGGCGATCGTCAATGCCGGCATCTCCATGGCGTTCGGCTGTTCCATCGCCGGGGAGGTCGATCCGGCTGAGGTGCTGCGCCTGGCGGAAGCCTGCCTCGTCGCCGGCGCGGACATCGTCGGCATCGCCGATACGGTCGGTTTCGCCGGACCCAGGCAGGTCGCCGAACTGACGGCGGCGATGGCCCGGCTGTGTGGCAAACATCCGTTCATCGTCCATCTGCACGACACGCGCGGCATGGGCATCGCCAATGCGTCGGCGGCGCTCGATGCGGGCTGCCGCGTGCTCGATGGGTCGCTCGGCGGCCTTGGCGGTTGTCCTTTCGCGCCGGGCGCGACGGGCAATGTCGTGTTCGAGGATCTGGTCTTCCTCTGCGAGACCAAGGGATTTCCCACCGGCATCGACCTGGACGCGCTGATGGGTGCCCGGTCGATCGCCGAGAGCGAAATGCCGGATGAGCAGTTTTACGGTTCCATCGCGCGCGCGGGCGCACCCCGCGTCGTCGCGTGGCGCGCCTGACCGGACGTTGGAGGACGCCCAGGCGGCAGGAGACATTCACAAAACCCAGCAATTCCAGGGAGGAAACCATGGGAAAGATACTGAGTGGAATACTCGCCGTTTTGGCGATGTCGGCGGCGTCCACAACCATCGCCGAGGCGGCCACGGCCATGCGCTGCAGCCACCAGCTGCCGCCGGCCCACCACATCGCCAAGGTGGTGGACCAATGGGCCGCCGAGGTCGAGAAACTGTCGGAAGGCGAACTCGACGTGCAGGTGTTCGGCGCCGACAGCCTGGTCAAGGCGAATGACAACATCCTGTCCGTCGCCAAGGGCGACATCGAATGCGCCTTCTCGCTGAATTTCCAGTGGGGCAAGACATTGCCGCTGATGAACGTCACGGTCGGCCCCTACACCATGTCCTCCATCGAGGCGTGGAAGAAATGGCCGACCTCCGAGGCCGCCGCCTTCCTCGAGGAGAAGCTTGCCGACAAGGGCGTCAGGAACATCGCCTGGATGTTCCAGACCAATGTCAGCGTCTTCACCTCCAAGGGCAAGCCGCTGCTCAAGCCGGAAGACTTCCGGAACATCAAGATGCGCGGCCTCGGCCCCGCCTTCGACCGCAGCCTGAGCGCCATGGGCGCCTCGACCGTGTCGATGCCCGGCAGCGAGGTCTATCAGGCCCTGGCGACGGGCGTCATCGATGCCGCCATCACCGACGTTGCGGCCGCCTATTCGCGCAAGTATTTCGAGGTTCAGGACCATTTCACCGTCGTACCCGTGCTCGCCGCCTATCTGCATGGCTACGTCACCCCGTCCTGGTATGATGGCCTGAGCGACAAGTCGAAGGCGGCGCTGAAACAGGCTGGTGAAATGGCCTCGGTCTGGGCGATCGAAGCCTCGCAGGCGGCTTCAGCCGACGCGCCGAAGCAGCTCGAGGAGAAGGGCGTCAAGGTCCACATCGCCACCGATGCCGAGAACGAGGCCTTCAAGGCCGCCATGCAGCCGGCCTTCAACGAGGGATTCGCCGAGGAAACCGGCGAGGACGGCAAGAAACTGCTCGAGCTCGTCGAGAAAATCCAGTAGGGCGCTCCGATGAGCCTCGACAGGATCGACGATGAGGAGGCGCCGCGCGCCTCCTCCAGGCTGGACGCGGCAATCGCCGTGATCTCGCGCATCGGCGGCGGCCTCAGCGCGCTGCTGCTGCTGGTCGTGCTCGGCGTGACGGCGCTCAGCGTGTTCAACCGCTATGTGCTGGGCCGGCCGCTTGTCGGCGTCGACGAGGCCACCGGCTTCCTCGTCGTCGCCATCGTCATGTTCGGCGCGGCCGAGGCGCTCCGGCGCGGCGATCACATCCGCATCGATCTCCTGTTCGACATGGCCGGGCCGCGCGGCCGCTGGTGGCTTGAACTGTGGTCGCAGCTCGCGGTCATCGTCTTTGCCGCCCTGCTGATGCGGGCCGCCTGGCACACGGTCGCCTTCTCCCGGCAGTTCGAGGCCTATTCGACGGGCTATCTCTCGATACCGCTGTGGATTCCGCAATCGACCATGGTGGCCGGCGCCGGGCTTCTGGTCCTGGCGGCGCTCGGTGGCCTTCTTCGCCATTTGCGAGGCCGCGCATGACCATCACCCTCATCCTTGCCGCGCTGATCGTCCTGCTGCTCACCGGCATGCCGATCTTCGCCGCGCTCGGCCTGTCCTCGCTCGCCGTGCTCTACCTGTTCGAGGGGAAAATCGATTCCATGGCGGATACGGTTTTCGCCAGCCTCAACAATCCGCTCCTGGCGACGATCCCGATGTTCGCCTTCATGGCGCACATCATGATCAAGGCCAAGGTCGTCGACGATCTCTACGACATGGCCAACAAGCTCGTCGGCCACGTCAAGGGCGGGCTGGGCTTCGCCACCATCCTGTCCTGCACCATCTTCTCGACCATCTCCGGCTCGTCCGTGGCCACCGCGCTCACCATCGGCTCGACGGCGATCCCGCAAATGCAGCGCTTCGGCTACCGCTCGCGCGACACCTACGGCATCATCGCCGCCGGCGGCACGCTCGGCATTCTCATTCCGCCCTCCGGGCCGATGATCCTCTACGCCATCGTCACCGATGCCTCCATCGGCGCCCTGTTCCTGGCCGGGCTCATCCCGGGGCTGCTGATGGCGGTGATCTTCGCCGTGTTCAGCTGGTATCAGGCGAACGCCCATGGCGAAACGGAGAAGCAGGGCTGGCCCGGCGCGCGCGCCGTGATCCGCGCCTTCGCCAATTCCATCTGGGCGGTGGCGATGCCGCCGGTCATCCTCGGCGGCATCTATCTCGGCGTCTTCACCGCCGTCGAGGCGGCCGCCGTCGGTGCGGTCTATGCGCTGCTGGTGGCGTTGCTCGTCTACCGCAACGTGTCGCTGATGGATTTGTGGGACTGCACCTGGCAGACCATGCGCACCACGGCGATGCTGTTCATGATCATCGCCGCGGCTGGGCTGTTCGGCCACGCCATCACCATCATCCGCCTGCCGGCCGAGATCATGGAGGGGGTTACAGCACTCGGCCTGTCGCAGACCGGTTTCATGCTGGTGGTGATGATCGCCATCTTCATTCTCGGCATGTTTCTCGAGACGATCGCCATCATCCTCATCACCACGCCGATCATCCTGCCGACGATGACCTTGCTGGAGATCAACCCGATCTGGTACGGGGTGATGCTGATGATCAACCTCGAGCTTGCGCTCATCACGCCGCCGGTCGGCATGAACCTGTTCATCCTGAAGGGCATCACCGGCGCGCCTCTGTCGGAGATCATGCGCGGGGCGCTGCCCTATGTGCTGCTGCTGATCCTCGGTCTGGCCATCATGTGGGTCTTCCCGCAACTGTCGCTGTGGCTGCCGACGACCGCCGGGTTCGGCCGGTAGACCTTTCCGGGAAAACCTCAGCGCGCTTCGAGACACACCTTGGTGTGGCCTGACCGCACGAAGCCAAGCTTTGCGGCTGCCGCCTTCGACACGTCGACGATGCGGCCGCGCACGAACGGGCCGCGATCGTTGATCCGCACGACGACGCTGCGGCCGTTGCGCTTGTTGACCACGCGCAGTTTCGTGCCGAAGGGCAGGGAGCGGTGGGCCGCCGTCATCGCCGCCGGGTTCATGCGCTCGCCCGATGCGGTTTTCGAGGTGAGCGCATACCAGGACGCGCTGCCGCACTGGGCATGCGCCGAAGCCGAAAGGGCAATGGTGAGAAATGCCGCCACCGGCAGGATCTTGACGCCGCGAAGAATGCGCTGCTGCATGGAAAAGTCCCCAAATCCGTATCAGCAACGGCGCTTGGGCGGCAAATGCGGCAATGAAACGGCGAGTTCCAACAATGACCGACAATGCTGGTCAATAAAAATGTCACCGTGAAAGATTAGTTTCGCACCTTTCTCATGAAAGCGCAGGCCGGCTTGCCTTCATCGTCATTGATCGTCGTCAGCGGCTCGGCGATCGACTTGAGGATTTCATGCGCCGGCCCGGTGGTTGGCCAGTCGATATCGTCGAGGACGACAATGCCGCCGATCTTCAGCTTGCTGGCGTAGAGCACGACATCCTCGGCTGCGTTGAACACCGAATGCGCGCCGTCGATGTGCAGGAAATCGATGGCGTCGAACAAGGAAGCCGCGTCACGCGAGGTTTTTTCAATCACCCTGATCTGCTCGGTAAAGCCATGCAGGGCGATGAAGGCGAAGAAGTCTTGCTTGATGCGCGGGAAATCGACCTGCTGCCACCAGGAATCGTTCTCTTCACTGGTGAAATGCTCCGTCGCTATCGCCGGGCTCCAGGTTTCGATGCCGTAGATCACGCCGGAACCGTTCTGTCGCAACGCGGCAGCGCACGGCACGATGGAACGGCCGCCGAAAATGCCGATCTCGACGCATAATTGCGGTTGCTCCTCGATAATCGCATTGGTCAGCGCGACGGCCTTGGCCCGGCTGCACCAGCCTTCGAGGCAGTTTTCGGCCATCTCGATGGCATCCGAGACGCTACGGATTTGCGACGATCTGGCTGGCTTTTGTCCAACCAGGGCGGAGGACAGAGCCTTCACGGTCCCTCGAAGCAATTCGGCACCCTCCCATTGGCTACTTGCGGCTGGAATGGCGTGTCCACAAGATCGCGCGGGGCGAGGCTCGCTTCACCGCTAGTGGTCTGACCGAAACGGATGGTCTCCATCCGTTTCGACAAGTCAGCCCACAAGCTATTGATCTGGTGGGGCGATTTGTCCAGACAGATGGGTACCATCTGTCTGGATCGCACCACTAGGCGGTGAGCTTTTCCGTCAGCCTCCGGGCCATTCCGTCCCAGCTGTATTTTCTTGTGTAGTCGAACCCGGACTCTACCATCCTTGCCCTGGCCGCGTCATCGGCGGCCAGCTGCAAAATGGTGTCGGCCAATGCCTGCGGATCGCGCGGCGGCACCATGGCGAAACACTGTGCCTCCTCCTGGATTCCGTTGAAGGTGACGGTTTTCGAGGCAATCACCGGGCGGCCATGGCAAATACCCCAGGTGACGGCCCCGGACCCGGCGGGTCCGTCGGGATGGTAGGGCGCCAGGACGATGTCCGTGCGCGCCATCACGGCCGCAATGTCCTGCTCGTCGAGCCAGCCCGTGATTTCGACGCGCGGATGACCGGCTTTTATCAGCCGGTCGAACGTGTCGTCCTCGACATTGCCCGGATGCGGCCCGCCGGCGACAAGCAGCCGAAACCGCTCCGGCAGGAAACTGAGGGCTTCGACCGCCTCGCGATATCCCTTGTATTTGGCGACGAAGCCGAAAATCGTCAGCGTGACGTTTCCGTCGGCGCCGATTCTGGGGATGTGGCGGATGGCCGGCAGCGGATGCCTGGTCGCCCACAGGGAATCCTGGTCCAGCCCGGCATCGATGTATTGCTTTTGCGCTTCCTCGCCATGGACCACGGCGAAAATCTGCGGATTGGAGTTGATGAGGTGGCGAATGCGCTGCCAGTAGACGCGTTTCTTGGAGAGGAAGCGTGTCGAGATGCGTGGCTCCGAGTGAAAGACGATCGCCGTCGGCTTGCCGGAGGCGGCGATCGCCGCCATCGTGCGGGCAAACACTTTCTGTGCCGTGCCGGACGAGTATCTGCCGCCGAACAGGCCATATTCATGCTGGATGATCAGTGCGTCATAGGTGGCAAGCCGGGCCAGGAACGGATCGAAATAGTGCAGCATCTCCTGCTTCGACAGCGCGCGGGTCGTTGCCGTGTCGATAGGGTGGACGTCCACCGAAATCCCGTCATTGCGCAGCGCTTCGACGAGAGCCGCATTGTAGGTAGCGATCCCGCAGCGTTCACCGGAAGTTGAGAGTGCCAGAATCTTCATGATAAC
The DNA here is from genome assembly GCF_001050155.1 of Nitratireductor soli. GTDB lineage: Bacteria > Pseudomonadota > Alphaproteobacteria > Rhizobiales > Rhizobiaceae > Nitratireductor > Nitratireductor soli. Next base: position 23,857 of record NZ_LFVY01000009.1, on the reverse strand, counting down.
AATCGGGATAGCCAGCCAATAGCGGCGTAATGATGTTGAAATTCAGCCCAGATCGTGGCCGGCACCGACCGGTCCGCGAGGAGCTGTGGATCGGCCGGAGCCTATCGAGTTCGCATGTTATTGCAGAATAAGCCTCAGCCCGCGCTGCCTTGATGGCAGGGCGGGGCTGAGGTCGGGAGGCGCGTGCATCTGATGGTTGCGAGGCGATGCCGTTTTGGGACGCGCGCTCTATCGTGCACCCACCGCGCGCAGCAGGCGCACAATCTCCGTGTAACCGTCTCTCTCGGCGTGCTGCAGCGGGCTCACGCCCTCCCGGTCCGCCAGGTTTACATCCGCGCCCGCATTGGTGAGCAGTTCGACGATGGCCACATGGCGCGGTCCGCCATCGCCCAGGATGATCGCCTCGAGCAGCGCCGTCCAGCCCAGATTGTTGACGTGGTCCACATCGACCCCGGCGTCGATCAGCACTTGCACCGTCTCGACATGCCCGCGTTCGGCCGCCGGGATCAGCGCCGTGCCGCCATAGCGGTTGGTGCTTGCCAGGTCCGCGCCATGCGCCAGGGTCAGGCGCAGTATGTCCAGATAGCCCCGCGCGCCGGCCAGGAGATAGGGGCTGTCATTGATATCGTCCTTGGCGTTGACGTCGGCACCGGCCTCCATCAGCCGTCGTGCGGCGTCGAGATGGTTGGCCTGCACGGCCGCCAGAAGCGCCGTGCGCCGGCGCGCATCGCGCGCGTCCACGGCGACGCCGGAACCGAGCGCTTCCTCGATGGCGGCGACGTCGCCGCGCTCGGCTGCGGCAATCAGCGCCGCCTCGGCCGCATCCGCTCCGTTGGATGACATGGAAACCAGCAAGAACCCCAGAAAGACGATAAGAAACCTATGCACGGCGATGGCTCCAGCATGGCCGGCCGATGCTTCGGCCCCTGTCGGCTATTGGCTGACCGCGCCGACGACCGGGTTGTTCTCCTCGCGCAGGCTGACCCATCGGCCCGTATGGTTGCTCGCCTGCCGCTTCAGGTAGCGATAGCCGGTCGTGCTCCATAATTTCACGGTGTCGTTCAGATTGTCGAGGATGAAATCGCCCTTGTCGGTGCGCACGGTCAGCACCGCATGGCCTTCGCCGTCCGGCTTGCGCACCACGGTGATGAGGAGATTGGCAAGGGAGAGGCCGCTGCGCTTCAGGTCGCGGCGTTTCTCCAGCACGTAGTCCTCGCAGTCGCCTACTCCCCTCGCAGGATAGGCCCAGACTTCTTCCTTGCCATAGATGTCGATGTCGTTCATCGGCTTGATTGCGCGGTTGACCGCGCTGTTGACCGTCGCCAGCGTCTTCCAGAGCTGCGCGGTCATCCGCTCCGGCCCCGTGTTGCGCGGGCGGATCGAGCATTCGATGGGATTGGCCTTGCAGAACTCATAGTGGCCGATCGGCTGCGAGGTCAGCCCGCCGGTCGTCATCAGACTGCCTGCTTCCGCCGGAGATGCGCCCCAGGCGGCTGCCAGCAACAGCCACGCCATGCTCCGGTTGCGGAAGCCCCTCCGCCAAGCAGCCATCATGGCGCTCCCCGTTTCTTTCTATCGTTAATGAAACGTTAAGAAATGAGGGGGCGCGCTGTCAATTGGCGGAAAGGCAAACTTCCCAAGATGGTTACCGCCGACGCGGTGGCGTTTGTCGTTTGCCGCGGGGCTGTTGCGAAAATACAAGAATGGAGGGTCCGCGCCATGCGGTCTTCGCGGCTTCAGGCCGGCTTGCGCTTCGTCCGGCGGGCCGCCTGCGGCTTCCTTGCCGCGCTGGTTGAAGCCTTGGCGCGTCCGGTCTTTGCCGGCGCTGGTGCGGCTGCAGCCGCCTTGTCTGCCTGGCCGCTCGGATTGCTGCGCATGAAATCGAGGATGCGCGGCGCGATCTCGGCGCGGAAGCGCGACCCGTTGAACACGCCGTAATGGCCGACGACCGGCTGCATGTAATGGTGGCGCATCTCGCTCGGGATGTTGACGCACAGATCATGCGCCGCCTTGGTCTGGCCGACGCCGGAAATATCGTCGTTCTCGCCCTCGACGGTGAGCAGCGCCACGCGGCGGATCGCCTTCGGATCGACGGTCTCGCCACGATTCTTCATCTGGCCTTTCGGCAAATCGTGGCGGATGAACACCGTCTCCACGGTCTGCAGGTAGAATTCGGCGGTCAGGTCCATCACCGCCAGATATTCGTCGTAGAAGTCGCGATGCTTCTCGGCCGGCTCGCCATCGTTCTTCACCAGATGCATGAAGAAGTCCTTGTGCGCCGTGATGTGGCGGTCGAGGTTCATGCTCATGAAGCCGGAAAGCTGGAGGAACCCTGGATAGACCATGCGCATGAAGCCCGGATGCGGCCACGGCACGGGCATCACCGCGTTCTCGCGAAACCAGCCTATGTCCTTTTCCTCGGCCAATTGGTTGACCGCCGTCGGGTTCTTGCGCGTATCGATCGGCCCGCCCATCAGCGTCATGCTGGCGGGAACGACCTCCTCGCCGCGCGCCTCCATCAGCGCCACCGCCGCCAGCACCGGCACCGAAGGCTGGCAGACCGCCATGATATGCGTGTCGGGACCCAGATGCCGCAGCATGTCGATCACGTAGTCGATATAGTCGTCCAGATCGAATGTGCCGTCGGAGAGCGGCACCATGCGCGCATCGGTCCAGTCGGTGATGTAGACATCGGCGTAGGGCAGCATGGTTTCCACCGTGCCGCGCAGCAGCGTCGCGTAGTGGCCCGACATCGGTGCCACCATCAGGATCTTCGGCCCGGGCCTGGCGCCGGCCGGCAGATCGCGCTTGAAATGGATGATGTCGCAGAAGGGGCGGGACCAGATGATCTCTTCGCGCACCTTCACCCGCACGCCGTTGACGTTCGTGTCCGCCAGGCCGAATTCGGGCTTCGTGTAACGGCGCGTGCTGCGCTCGAAAAGTTCCGCCGCGGCAGCCACCGTGCGGCCCAGATAGGTCTTCGTCATCGGATTGAGCGGATTGCTGTAGAACAGCCGCATGGCGTCGGCATAAGCCCGCGCCGGCTGCAGCGCGGCGTGGTTGAATTCATACAGCTGATAATACATTGCTTGGTTTCCTGGGTCGACCTTCGCTCAAGCCGCGCCGCATGACGAAATGGGGCACGGCGGCGAAGCCTTGGTCATTTGCGTACCTACAACGTAGACTAGTTTTGCTGCGTTGCAATAGAAGCAGCGGAATGCCCGGGGGAGGGCGCCATGACTTGGCGTAACACTCTGATTTATAATCGGATTAGTCGCCATCCACCGACCGTGCACTATTGCGACGCAGCATGATCAGGCGCGTCGCGGGGTCGATTCCAGGCGGGATTTCGCGAAAGAATCGCTCGACGAGCGGCGTTGGCGCCTCATCCGGTGGGCACGGGCGGAAGCCGTTTCGTGCATAGAACGGCGCGTTGAACGGAACGTCGCGGAAGGTCGTGAGCGACACGCCGGCAAGGCCGTCGAGGGCGCTTTTGGCGACAACCGTGCCGAGCAGCGCCGTGCCGATGCCGCGTCGCCCATGCGCCGGGTCGACGGAAAGCTCCATCAGGTGAAGAAATGGGCCGACCGGTCCGGTCATGGCAAAGGCGACCGGCCCGTCATCGCGGTGGGTGCAGACGAGCGTGTCGCCGCGCCGCGCCCGCGTGTCGAAGATCGCGGGTTCCATTGGCGGCGTCTCCGCCAGGGCGGCAAAACCATGCGCGGCAAAAAGCCCGCCCGCGCGTGCCTCGGCCGCTGCCAGCGCCGCTGCGTCCGCGCGGCGATAGGGGCGGATTGCATAGCCGTTCGGTAAGGTGGATTGAGCCCCGGTCAACTTTCCGCACCCTCGACGATCACCATATCGGCGTCGGCGACGGTGATGCGGATCGCCTTCGCCGCCTGGTACTCCGGTGAATTGTAGCAGTCGCGCGCCGCCGCGAAGGAGGGAAACTCGATCACGACATTGCGGCCGCGGCCGGCACCTTCCAGCTTTTCCCAGGCGCCGCCGCGGGCCAGAAACCGCGCGCCAAATCTCTCGAATGCCGGCTTCGCCGTCGCCACATAGTCCTTGTAGCGCTCGGGGTCGCGCACATCGACATGGGCAATCCAGTATCCTCTGGGCATCGGTGTTCCTCCTCGCGCTATCTGCATGTTTTCCGCATTTGTGTGGACGTCAGGTGAAACCACCCTGGCAGCTCAAATGTTCTTGTCGTTCAGCCGGCGGCCATCTCGTCGAGGATCGCCCGCGCCGCGGCCTTTGGGTCGGACGCCGCCACGATCGGCCGTGCCACCACCAGATGGGTGCTGCCGGCGCGCATGGCGTCGCCCGGCGTCATCACGCGCTTCTGATCGCCATGGTCGCTGCCCGCCGGCCGGATGCCCGGCGTCACCAGCGCCATGCCCGGCCCTGCCAGCGCGCGCACTTCGCCTACCTCGGTGGGGGCGCAGACAATGCCGCCCATGCCGGCGTCGCGCGCCTGCGCGGCGCGCATCAGCACCAGGTCCCGGGCGTTCTTGCCATAACCGGCGTCCTCGAGATCGGCATCGTCCATGGAGGTGAGCACGGTCACGCCGAGCAATGTCAGGCCGGAGCCTGCCGCCGCCTGCACCGCCGCGCGCATCGCTTTCGGATAGGCGTGGATGGTCAGCATGGTCATGCCCATGCGGGCGATGTTCTCCACCCCCTTGGCCACCGTGTTGTCGATGTCGAGCAGCTTCATGTCGAGAAAGATCTTCTTGCCGGAACCGGCCAGCTCGCGGGCAAAGCCCAACCCGCCGGCAAACGCCAGCTGATGACCGATCTTGTAGAATGACACCGTGTCGCCAAGGGCTGCGACCACCCGGTCCGCCTCCGTCAGCGTCGGCACATCCAGGCCGACGATCAGCCGGTCGCGCATGTCTTCGCGCTCGCCTTCCTGCATGTCACACCTCCACCCTTGTCGAGAGCATCCGCGCACGCTCGATCAGCGTGCGGCACACGGCCTCCATCATGCCGCGCAGGCGTTCATCCTTGAAACTGCCGTCCTCGTCAAATGCGTCCTGCGCGCGCGCGACCGAACATTGCGGCGTGACGATCTCGGCGCGGCAGTTCATCAGGACGGCGCGCAGATGGTAGAGCCCGCGAAGACCGGCGAAGTTGCCATCCGAGGAGGAGCACAGGCCGACGGCCTTGCCGACCCATGGGCGCAGGGGACGTCCATCGTCCTTCGACAGCCGGCTGACCCAGTCGATCGTGTTCTTCAGGAGCGGCGGTATGGACGCGTTGTATTCCGGGCTGGCGATCAGCACCCCGTCGTGGGCGGCGATCAGTCGTCCAAGCCGGTAGGCGTTCTCGGGAATGCCTTTTTCCTTCTCCAGATCCTGGTCCATGATCGGCAATGGGTAGTCGGCAAGCGATATGCGGGTGACTTCGGCGCCCTGCAGCGCCAGTTCCTTCATCGCCGCGTCCGCTGTTTGCCCGCTATAGGCGCCGCTGCGGATCGACCCGGCGAAGACCAGGATTCTTGAATTCATTCGACACGCTCCTCTTTTGCGGGAGGGGTACAGGCAATGAAGGCGTCAATCAATGGGTCGGCAACGGGCAGGAGGTATGCCGGATCAGCGTTCCACATAGGTCGCTTCGAAGCTGATCGGGAAATTCACCGACCGGGCTATGAAGCAATAGTCGTGGATCTCGTGGTGGATCTCGTCGGCCCTCTTGAGATCGGCACCTGCCGCCACCTCGATGCGCGGCCGCAGCGTGGCGCGCAGAAAGCGCCCGGCGCCGCTGGGCTCCGATTCGCCGATGCCCTCGGGATTGTCCGTATAGGCGTGCACGACGATGCCGGCCTTGCTGGCAAGATGCAGGTACCAGAGCATGTGGCAGGCCGACAGCGCCGAGATGAGCAGGTCTTCCGGGTTGGGCAGGGCCGGATCGCCGCCAAGAAGCGGATCGTTCGAACAATGGACCACCGGCTTGCCCGGCGTGACGATGTCCCAGGTACGGTCATAGCCGCGATAGGTTTTCGTTCCCTCGCCGCGATTTCCGGTCCAGTCGATGCGGCTCGTATAGGCATGCTCTTTGGTCATCGGATGTCCGCCCATGGCGTGCTGCTTGTGGTCGGGTGTCCCGCGCCGTGGCAATGCGCCTTAGTGGCTTGCGCGCCGGTAGACCCACAGCCGGGTCGGCGGGATGTTGCGGATGACGAAGTCGAAATGCTCGACCGTATAATCACCTTGGCCGGGCGGGATCGGCGACTTCGGACCATAGGTGAGCTGCACCACGGGCCGCCCTTCGGGCATGCGCCGGAGCAGGCTTTCAAGATAGCTGATCCGCGCCGCGACGGGGAAGTTGAGCAGAGGAACGCCGGAGATGACACTGTCGAACTGCGTCGGCGCATCGGCGCCGAGCGTCTGATCGAGATCGAAGGCATCGCCCTCGATCACATTGACGCCGGGATAGCAGTCGCGCAAATGTTTCACGAAGTCGGGCGAATACTCGACCGCATAGAGGTTCTCCGGCTTCACGCCGTGGGCGAGGATGGCTCGGGTGATGACGCCGGTGCCCGGACCCACCTCGAGCACGGGCAGGCCGGAGCTGGTGTCGATCACCGAGGCCATGCGGCGCGCGGTGACGCCGCTCGTCGGGATGATCGAACCGACGGCCTTCGGCTGGTCGATCCAGCCGCGGAAGAAGCGCAACTCGTCTCCGAAACGGTCCGCAATTGCCTTGCGCACGTCCAAACCCTTGCTCATCTTCCGGCGTCCTCCTTCCCGATAACGTCACAGCTGCGATAATTTTTCCGGCGGGTGCACTTCATTCGCCGTTTGCAATGATCCGGACAAACAGCTCCCGAAGCATTTTCTTAGCATGGTTCGCCTATTCGCCGAAGGATTCGAAAAAATCTTTCATGCGCGAGAAGAATCCGGCCGATTGCGGGCTGTTCTCCTTCGAGGAGATGCGCTCGAACTCCTCCAGCAGCTCGCGCTGCTTGCGCGTCAGGTTCTGCGGCGTTTCCACCGCCACCTGGATATAGAGATCGCCGATCTGCGGCTGGCGCAGCACCGGCATGCCCTTGCCCTTGAGGCGGAACTGGCGGTCGTTCTGCGTGCCGTCCGGCACCTTCACGCGCGTCTGCGTTCCGTCCAGCGTCGCCACCTCGAACGCGCCGCCCAGCGCTGCCGTCGTCATCGAGATCGGCACCTTGCAGTAGAGGTCGGCGCCGTCGCGCTGGAAGAATTCATGCGGCTTGACCGACAGGAAGATATAGAGGTCGCCGGCAGGGCCGCCGCGCAGCCCCGCTTCGCCCTCGCCGGCAAGCCTGATGCGCGTGCCGTCCTCGATGCCGGCCGGAATGTTGACCGACAGCGAGCGCTCCTCGGCGATGCGGCCCTGGCCGGCGCATTTGGGGCAGGGATCGGCGATCGTCTCTCCGCGCCCGTGGCATTGCGGGCAGGTGCGCTCGATGGAGAAGAAGCCTTGCGCGGCGCGCACGCGGCCGGCGCCCTGGCACATCGGGCATGTGCTGGGCGAGGTGCCCGGCTTGGCGCCGGAGCCGGAGCATTCGTCGCAGGCCACTGCCGTTGGCACGCGGATTTGCCCGGTCTTGCCGGTAAAGGCCTCCTCGAGCGTGATTTCCATGTTGAAGCGCAGATCCGCGCCATGCTGGCGGCCGCCACGGCGCTGCCGCCCGCCGCCCATCATGTCGCCGAAAATGTCCTCGAAGATATCGGCGAAGCCGCCGCCGCTACGCCCGCCCATGCCGCCATTCTCGAAGGCGGCGTGGCCGAACTGATCGTAGGCCGCGCGCTTCTGCGGATCGCGCAGCGTCTCGTAGGCCTCGTTGATTTCCTTGAACTTGTGTTCCGCCTGATCGTCACCCGGATTGCGGTCCGGATGATAGCGCATCGCGAGTTTGCGAAAGGCGCTTTTCAGTTCTTTCTCGTCGGCGGTTCTCGACACGCTGAGCGTCTCGTAAAAATCTGCCTTCATCAATGAGAGTCCCGCATGTTTCTTCTGGAGCGCCGTTTCCCCGATCAGTGCCCGCTATTTAGGTATTCGTCAGTGCGAATGCCATAGTTTGCGGCAGATTGCCAGCCGTCACGCCATCGGCGCAGCGCGCTTTCAACCGTTCGGGCGGACTGGCGGGGGCGGGGAATCAGACGGGCGCGACGCCGGGCGATCGTTCGGGCCGGCGTAGCCCCAGCATATGCAGGAGGACGCCGGCGAGCCGCGCTTCGAAGAGCTGGTAGGAGGTGATTGCAACGCCGACCGTCAGCAGCATGATCGCCGCCGTATAGGCGAAGAACGCCAGGCTGGATTGCGACGCGATGAAATGGCTCCAGACGAAGGAGAAGAACAGGCTTTCGGTGACCGGATGCCAGAGATAGATGCCGAACGAGACCGCCGCCGCAGGCCGCAGGAAGGCCGGATAGGTGTAGCGTTCGGGGTCGTTGCGTTCGGCCAGCCCGGCCAGGAAGACGGCAATGCCGAGCAAGGCCAGCGTGACATAGATATTGAGCTGCAATGCCATTGAGGTGCAGGCGGCGATGATGGCGACCCATGCCGGCGCGCGCGAAGCGATGGTCGACGACGAGCCGGCCACCAGAACCGCCAGGAAGGCGCCGAGCACGAAATCGGCGAAGGTGCGATAGGCCCCCCATGTATCCGCCTGCACCCAGTTTTCGAACGGCATGATGCCGGTTCGCACCATCGCCTCCAGCGCCGCATAGGACAGGACCAGCAGGACGAGCAGCCCGGCGCGGCCGCCAAGCCGGTGAGCCAGGATGATGACAGGCAGGAAGATATAGGCGAACCACTCGGCCGATAGCGACCAGGAGACGAAGTTGAAGGTGAGCTTGTCCTGCACGCCCCATGCCTGGACAAGCAGCAGATTGGCGACCAGCGTGTCCCACTGATAAAGCTGCGGTTCGCCGCCGCTGCGCAGGAAGCCGAATTGGACGGCAAGTCCCACCAGGACGAAATAGGACAGCGTCGCCAGGTGCAGCGGATAGAGCCGCGCCAGCCGCTTGCAGAGATAGACGAGGTAGCTGCGCGCGTTGCGCACCTCGGTCCCGTAGCGGTTGAAGATCAGGAAGCCCGAAATGATGAAGAACATGTCGAGCAGCGGCCTCAGCGCCGAAAGCTCGTCCTTCACCCATTGGCTCTCTCCCGGCGCGAAATGCCCGAAATGGTAGAGCATGATCAGCAAAGCCGCGACGAGACGCCAGATCTCAAACAGTCGGTAACGGATCACAGGCCCCCCAGCGCGCATTCGTTGCCTCGATGGCTCACGATAGGGGGAGAGGTTTAAGAAGCCATAAAAAAAGCCCGGGTCGCGAAACCCGGGCTTTCGTCGATACTGTCAGGGCGTTCAGGCGGACTTCTTGTCGTCCTCGTCGATTTCCTCGAAATCGGCGTCGACCACGTCGTCGCCCGAAGCCTTCGCGTCGGCCGCCGCATCGCTTTCGGCGGCTTCCGTCTGGCTGGCCTCGTACATGGCCTGGCCGAGCTTCATGGAAGCCTCGGCGAGCGCCGTCGTCTTGGCCTTGATGTCCTCGGCGTCGTCGCCTTCGACCGCGGTCTTCAGCGCCGCCATGGCGTCTTCGATCGCCTTGCGGTCTTCCTCGGAAACCTTGTCGCCATATTCGCCCAGCGACTTCTCCGTCGAATGGATCAGCGCCTCGGCCTGGTTCTTGGCTTCGACGCTCTCACGCCGCTTCTTGTCCGCCTCGGCATTGGCCTCGGCGTCCTTGACCATCTTCTCGATGTCGGCGTCCGACAGGCCGCCGGAAGCCTGGATGCGGATCTGCTGCTCCTTGCCGGTGCCCTTGTCCTTGGCCGAAACGTTGACGATGCCGTTGGCGTCGATGTCGAACGTCACCTCGATCTGCGGCACGCCGCGCGGAGCGGGCGGCAGGCCCGTCAGGTCGAAGCGGCCGAGGCTCTTGTTGTCGGCGGCCATCTCGCGTTCGCCCTGGAACACGTTGATGGTCACGGCGTTCTGGTTGTCTTCCGCCGTCGAGAACACCTGGCTCTTCTTGGTCGGGATCGTCGTGTTGCGGTCGATCAGGCGGGTGAACACGCCGCCCAGCGTCTCGATGCCGAGCGACAGGGGCGTCACGTCGAGCAGCAGAACGTCCTTCACGTCGCCCTGCAGAACGCCGGCCTGGATGGCGGCGCCCATGGCGACCACTTCATCCGGGTTGACGCCCTTGTGCGGCTCCTTGCCGAAGAAGTTCTTCACCGTCTCCTGCACCTTGGGCATGCGGGTCATGCCGCCGACCAGGACCACTTCGTCGATCTCGCCGGCCTTCATGCCGGCATCCTTCAGGGCCGCCTTCAGCGGGCCGACGGTGCGCGCCACCAGGTCATCGACCAGCTGCTCGAACTTGGCGCGGGTCAATTTCATGGTCAGGTGCTTGGGGCCGGACTGGTCGGCCGTGATGAAGGGCAGGTTGATTTCCGTCTGCGAAGCGGACGACAGCTCGATCTTGGCCTTCTCGGCCGCCTCTTTCAGGCGCTGCAGGGCAAGCTTGTCCTGCTGCAGGTCGATGCCCTGCTCCTTCTTGAACTCGGCCGCCAGATACTCGACCAGGCGCATGTCGAAATCCTCGCCGCCGAGGAACGTGTCGCCATTGGTCGACTTCACCTCGAACACGCCGTCGCCGATCTCCAGGATGGAGATGTCGAACGTGCCGCCGCCGAGATCGTAGACGGCGATGGTCTTGCCGTCCTTCTTGTCGAGCCCGTAGGCGAGCGCTGCCGCCGTCGGCTCGTTGATGATGCGCAGCACCTCGAGGCCGGCGATCTTGCCGGCGTCCTTGGTGGCCTGGCGCTGGGCGTCGTTGAAATAGGCGGGAACGGTGATGACGGCCTTCTCGACCTTCTCGCCGAGATAGGCTTCCGCCGTTTCCTTCATCTTCTGCAGGATCATCGCCGAAATCTGGCTCGGCGACTGTTTCTTGCCGACGGCCTCGACCCAGGCGTCGCCATTGTCGCCCTTGACGATCTTGTAGGGGACGAGCTTCTTGTCCTTCTCCGTCACCGGGTCGTCATAGCGCCGGCCGATCAGGCGCTTGATGGCGAAAAGCGTGTTTTCCGGGTTGGTCACCGCCTGGCGCTTGGCCGGCTGGCCGACCAGCCGCTCATCCGAATCCGTGAATGCCACGATGGACGGGGTGGTGCGCGCGCCTTCCGCGTTTTCGATCACTTTCGCGTCCTTGCCGTCCATGACGGCGACGCAGGAATTGGTCGTTCCGAGGTCGATACCGATTACTTTAGCCATGTCTTCTCTCCGCAAAGCAGACTGTCAGGACCCATTCCGGCGTTCCAGATGACAGCCCCTGTTCACACGAATTTGCTGTGGCGGCGTTCAAACCTGGAACGCGCGCACAGCGTTGGAGGGTATATAAGAATGAGATTTTTCATACGCAAGGCGGGATTTGGCTCGAACTGGCCCAATCGGTCGATACAAATACGCCGGGCATATAAATCAAAGCTGATTTGAACTGCCGGTCGCGGCGTGGGAGACAGGTCGCGGTGGGCTTCCCCGCGGCGCCATCGGTGCGCGCGGTCGACGGTTTTGGAGATTGCCGCTGCTCCGGGTGGTTTTGCTCGGGGGGTTGTTCATGGCTTCACTGTCTCGCCCGGTTGCGCCGCTTGTGGCGGATCCTGTGACGAAGCCCATGCTTCATCAGGCATTGGCCGAATTCGTTTCGGCCAGGCGATATGAGACGCTGTGCCTCGCGCTGGCCGTCTATCACGAGGCGCGCGGCGAGCCGGAGGCCGGCCGGCAGGCGGTGGCGTTGGTCGTCCTCAACCGGAGGCGCTCCCCACTTTATCCCTCGACGCTCTGCGGCGTCGTCTTCCAGAACGCGCACAAGAAAAATCGCTGCCAGTTCTCGTTTGTCTGCACGGGCCGCCCGTTTGCGCCGTCCGAGCCGGAGGCCTGGATCCAGGCGCTGCGCACCGCCAGCGCAATTCTGGCCCCGCTCGAAAGCGCGGGGGGCGCACCGATCGACCCGCAAACCGCCCCTGTGGCCGCGGCGACGCACTATCACGCAAGTCGGGTCAATCCCCCGTGGGCGCGCCGGCTGAAACAGCTCGGCCGCATCGGCCGGCATGTTTTCTTCGCCGCCGAAACCTCCGAAGAGTAGCGCCTTAGACCGCCTCCCATCCATCATGCGCCGATGCCCGGTAGATGGCGTCGATCAGCTTCTGGTTGTTGACCGAATCCTCAAGCGTGAAGATTGCCGCACCCTCGCCGCGCGCCGCCCGCGCCATCGCCTCGGCCTGCAGGCGATACTGCCTGGCGGCGGGAAACCGGTGCACGGTGGCGCTGGAATGATTGGCGTTGTGCAGCGTCACGCGCGCATCGCCGTAATTGGGCGGGTTGAACGGGGCCTCGACCTCGATGAAGCCCTGCTCGCCGTGAAACACCATATACTGCCGGAGCGCCATCTGCGTCGCCACGTAGAAGGAAAGCTCGAACGCGCCGAAATCCGCCTTGGCGCTGGCGTAGATATCCGTGCCGAAAACCGCGTCGCGCTCGACCGTCGCCTGCACGCGCAAAGGCTCCAGGCCGGTGGCGAAGCGCGTCGTCACTGTCGGATAGACGCCGATATCCGGCAGGCCGCCGCCGCCCATCTCCGGCTTGTTGCGCATATTGTCGGGATCGACATTGTGATAGCAGAAGGCGCCCTGCACGTGCCGCAGCCGGCCGATCGCGCCTTCGGCGAGCAGCTTCCGCACCATCAGCCATTGCGGGTGGTAGGTCACCATGAAGGCTTCCGAGACGACCACATTGTTGCGGTCGCGCGCCTCGATCACCCGCGCAATGTCCTTGGCGTCGAGCGCCAGCGGCTTTTCCACCAGCACATGCTTGCCGGCATCCGCCGCCTTGACGGCCCAGTCCACGTGATCGGCGGTCGGCAGCGGAATATACACGCCATCCACCTCCGGCGAGGCCAGCAGCGCCTCATAGCCGGAGAAGACGTGCGGAATGCCGAAACGCGCCGCCAGCGCCCGTGCCCTCGCCTCGTCGCGGCTGGCGATCGCCGTCACCACGCCGTTCTCGGCGTCCTGGATCTGCGGAATGACCTGTTCGCGGCCGATCTTCGCCGTCGATAGAATGCCCCAGCGGAACATGGGTTTTCTCCCAGTCAGAAGGCCGGAACCTACTGACGCTAGGAGGAAAGGTCCATATCGAAGTCGACGATACTCGAATAAAGCGGTATCCCAAAATCTATGCGGAAACAGAGCAGCTTTTTGCACGGTCTCGCCCTTCCGGCCGAGCATGCTCTATTTTGGCGGGTTGTATTCCGCAGGACGCTTGGCAACGACGTTGCCACCGGCATCTATTACGAATTCTGGAAAGAGCGATTGTTCTACCTGAAGAGTAGAAATCTTGCGTTTTGCATCGGCAACTTGAATTAGGTCGGTTGCGTGCCCCAAATTTGGCGGTGCAACAACAATTACTTCCTTATGTGGAAACTGCGCTTTCACCATGGCTATCGCGGGCTTTAGATCGCTGTCTCGCGATACAATGTATGCTCGATCATAGGTGTCTTTGTATGCTTCATTCAGGATGCATAATGCTATGTTTACATCAGTTTCCTTTTCCTCATGAGCATCCCAACGAGCGCCGCAACTGTTACACTTGCCATCTTTCCTTTTGAAGTGTCCAAGCACAATCTCGACGCCTGAACTCTCTAGAGCCCTCACGTACTCCTCATGACGCCGTCTTCGATCAGGCCACCAATAGGCATATGCAGAAAAATAGAAAATATCGGCGATTCTCTCGGATTTGGGCGAGATTTGCCGCTGCATCAATTTTGGTAAATCGGCCCACTTCAAATGAGGCGCGTTCAAGCGCTTCAGCGCATGATATAAATTGAACCCATCAATGAAGAAGGAAGCGCGAATCATAGATTCATCTACGCATATCCTTGAAAAAAATAAACCCCACGGGCCGGAACCCGTGGGGGCCGCAGGGCTAACCATGCGGGATTACGACCCATATATGTGAGTATTTAAGCCGGATGTAAAGTGTCGACTCACTTGTCGGACTCATTTTTATCCGGGAGTCAAGATTGATTCCACATCTTGTGTCCACCTAGCAACACCCACCCCATACTGGGTTAACCGCGCAGCGCGCCGCCAGTCTGCTTGCCGACATTGTCGATCACGCGGCTGGCCAGCGCCTCGAAATCCTCGTCGGTCAGCGTCTTCTCGCGCGGCTGGATCGCCACTTCGATGGCCACTGACTTCTTGCCCTCGCCAAGCGCGGTGCCCTCGAAAATGTCGAACACGCGCACCCCGGCGATCAGCTTCTTGTCGGCGGCGGCTGCCGCCCGCTCGATGCTGGCCGCCTCGACGGTCCGGTCGACGACGAAGGCGAAATCGCGCCGCACGAGCTGGAATGGCGACAGGTCGAGGCGCGGCTTGGTGCGCGTCGGTTTGGCCTTCGGCTCGGGAATGGCGTCGATATAGACCTCGAAGCCGCAGATCGGCCCGTCGGCGTCGAGCGCCTCCAGCGTGCGTGGATGCAATTCGCCGAAGGCAGCCAGCACGATCTTCGGCCCGAGCCGGATCGTTCCGGAACGGCCCGGGTGATACCATTCCGGCCCGCCGGCGACGATCTGCAGCTTGTCCACCGGCGCGCCGCAGGCTTCCAGCACGGCAATGGCGTCGGCCTTGGCATCGAACACGTCGACGGGCTTGCTGTTGCCCGACCAGTGGCGCCCCGCGCCGTCCATCCTGGCCGTGCCGCGGCGGATGCCGCCGGCCACGCGCCGCTGGCCCTGGTAGCTGTCGTCCTCATAGGTGCTCGACACCTCGAACAGCGCCACATCGGCAAAGCCGCGCGCCGCGTTGCGCTGCGCCGCGCTGATCAGCCCCGGCAGCAGCGATGGCCGCATGTCCGACATCGCCGCGGCGATCGGATTGGAGAGCTTCAGCTTCGGGTCGCCGCCGCCGAACAGCTTTGCCTGGGCCTCGTCGATGAAGGTCCAGGTGACGGCCTCCATCATGCCGCGCACGGCCAATGCCCGGCGGGCCGACCGCGTGCGGTTTTGCAGCACGGTGAGGATCTGTCCGTTGACCGCGCCGTGCGAGGCAAGCGGCTGCGGCACGATCTCGTTGACGCCGTGAATGCGCATCACCTCCTCGACCAGGTCTGCCTTGCCGTCGATGTCCGGACGCCAGGAGGGAACGGAAACGTCGAACACGGCGCCGCTTCCGCTCGCGACAAAGCCCAGCCTGCCAAGGATGGCCACGCTTTCCTTCGCCGGGACATCGAGTCCCGTCAGCCGCTTCACTTCCGAAACCGGGAAGGAGATGCTGCGCGGCGTGTAGCCCTGATAGCCGACAACGCGGTTCTCGCTCGGCGTCCCGCCGCAAAGCTCCACCACCAGTCTGGCGGCCAGCTCCAGTCCCGGCACCATCATCTCCGGATCGACCCCACGCTCGAAGCGGTAGCGCGCATCGGTGATGATGCCGAGATCGCGGCCCGTGCGGGCGACGTTCATCGCGTCCCACAGCGCCGATTCGATCAGCACGTCGGTGGTGTTCTCGTCGCAGCCCGAATGCTCGCCGCCCATCACGCCAGCGATGGATTCGACGCCGTTCTCGTCGGCGATGACGCACATTTCCGGCGTCAGCGTGTATGCACGCTCGTCGAGCGCCAGCACCGTCTCGCCTTCTCTGGCGCGGCGGATGGTGAGGTTGCCCTTCACCTTGGCCGCGTCGAACACATGCAGCGGCCGGCCCCGGTCGAAGGTCACGTAGTTGGTGATGTCGACCAGCGCGTTGATCGGCCGAAGACCGATCGCCGTCAGCCTCTGCTGCAGCCATTTCGGTGACGGTCCGTTCTTCACGCCGGTGACGAGCCGCAGGCCGAAGCCGGGGCAAAGCTCGGGCGCCTCGATCGTCACCTCCACCGGGCACGGCCCATTGCCCGGCACGGCGGCGATCGCCGTGCCTTTCAACGTGCCAAGGCCGGCGGCGGCCAGGTCGCGGGCGATGCCGTGGACGCTTGTGCAGTCAGGCCGGTTCGGCGTCAGGCCGATTTCGATCACCGGGTCGTCGAGCTTCGCCCAGGCGGCGAAGGACGTGCCGATCGGTGCGTCCTCCGGCAGGTCGATGATGCCGTCATGCTCGTCCGACATCTGCAACTCGCGTTCCGAGCACATCATGCCATGGCTTTCGACGCCGCGGATCTTGCCGACCGAAAGCGTCACGTCGATGCCCGGAACATAGGTGCCGGGGGCGGCGAAGGCGCCGATCAGGCCGGCGCGCGCATTGGGCGCACCGCACACCACCTGCACCGGTTGGCCAGTGCCGGCGTCGACCGAAAGCACGCGCAGCCGGTCGGCATCCGGATGCTGCTCAGCCGTCAGGACCTTGGCGATGACGAACGGCTTCAGCGCTGCCTTGTCGTCCACGTCCTCGACCTCGAGGCCGATCATGGTCAGCGTCTCGACGATCGCCTCGAGTGTCGCGTCGGTCTCAAGATGCTCCTTGAGCCAGGAGAGGGTGAATTTCATTTTGTTCTCACAGTTTCAAGCAATAGGAACGAGCGCCTGTACTTCATCGACAGAGAGCTTTGACTTTTCAAAACAATCGGCACGCATCGCCTTGCAAATTTCGGCTAAAAGTCGCTTCACTTCCCTCACGTCCCGGTTAAACCGGTGATCGTTTGTTTCAGAATAGAATCTGGAGAGCGCACCAACTCGTTTAATGACTTCATCGGAACCAACCACTAGCAACTCGACCTCGCTCTGATAATAGCGACGGCGAATCTCCTCAACGCGTTCGGGGCTATCCGACATTGCCATGAACGCGTTCAGGTAATTCCGGTAAGCCGCCCGACGAATCTCGATGAGATTGGTACGCCTATCTACGCGTTTTTGATAAGCATAGACCCCAGCTCCTCCCATAATTGTCAGTGTAGCGATGAGGAGCGGCAGGATATCCATCTAGCGTGTTCCGCCCTTCAGATGGTTCACGAGCACCTCGTTGATGCGGCTTTGCCAACCCGGACCGGTGGCTCGAAAATGCTCCACCACCTCATGGTCGAGGCGAAGCCCGACGCGCTCCTTGGTCGGCTTTTTCTGCGGGCCACGTTGGCCGCGCAGGCGGTCGAATGCGTCGACGATCTCGGGAAACACTTCGCGCATGCGCCGCGCACGCGCGAAATCCTTGTCGGTCCACTCGGGAATATCCTCGCCATGTGCGGCTTCGTATTCATCCAGCGAAACCTTGCCTTTGTCGACATCTTCAAGCGTCGGCAACTTTTGCGACTTCATATTTCTTGCGTTCGCGATCATTGCATTTCCTCAGCGATATGACGCGGAAAGCGCCGTTCCTCAGCGTCCAGCAAATGTTGCAGAGGTTCCCATCCAGACGGCCGAGCGAATTGAAGCGGGGTTCTCCATAGTCCCGACGTGTGTCGGGAATAGTGATTGCGCTGCCGAATTCAAAACGAACCACATCGGCAAAATCCAGGCCTCGCTCCTGCAACGTCCGCTGTCGCTTCTCTTCGTCCCATTCGAGCTCCATCCCCTCACTCTATTTAATCGTAGCCACAATAAAATCAAGTGCTGAGACCGCCGAACAGGGTCGGCAGGTCGAGTGGGCGGAAGCCGTAATGCTCCAGCCAGCGCACATCGGCGTCGAAATAGTCGCGCAGATCCGGCATGCCGTATTTCAGCGTGGCGATGCGGTCGATGCCCATGCCCCAGGCGAAGCCCTGGTACTCATCGGGATCGAGCCCGCAGGCCCTGAGCACGTTCGGATGCACCATGCCGCAGCCGAGGATTTCCATCCAGTCATTGCCCTCGCCGAAGCGCACCTCGCCCGGATGCGAGCGGTCGCACTGGATGTCCACCTCCAGGCTCGGCTCCGTGAAGGGGAAGAAGGACGGACGGAAGCGCATGTTCAGATGCGGCACCTCGAAGAACGTCTTGCAGAATTCCTGCAGCACCCATTTCATGTTCGCCACATTCGCCGTCCTGTCGATCACCAGTCCCTCGAGCTGATGGAACATGGGCGAATGGGTGGCGTCCGAATCCTGCCGGTAGGTCTTGCCGGGGATGACGATGCGGATCGGCGGTTCCTGCTTCTCCATCGTGTGGATCTGCACCGGTGAGGTGTGCGTGCGCAAAAGCTTGCGCTCGCCCTTCTCGTCCGGCGGGAAGAAGAACGTGTCGTGCATCTCGCGCGCCGGGTGCCCTTCGGGAAAATTCAGCGCGGTGAAATTGTAGTAGTCGGTCTCGATGTCCGCCCCCTCGGCGATCGAAAAACCCATATCGGCGAAGATGGCGGTGATCTCGTCGATCACCTGGCTGATCGGATGGATGCGGCCGCGTTCGGCCGGTGCGCGGCGCACCGGCAGCGTCACGTCGACCGTCTCGCGCGCCAGCCGCGCGTTGATCGCCGCATCGCGCAATTCGGCGCGCCGTGCAGTCAGCGCCTCGGTGATGCGCACCTTCAGCCCGTTGATTGCCGGACCCATCACCTGGCGCTCCTCGGGCGTCATTGCGCCGAGCGTCTTCAGCTTTTCCGAGACCGAGCCTTTTTTGCCGAGGGCGGAAACGCGCACCGCCTCGATCTGCTGCTCGTCTGCCGCAGCAGTGATCTGCCCGGCGATCGAGTGTTCCAGTTCTTCGAGTTCGCTCATCGTTCTTCCCGAATTCATCTTTGGCGCCTTGGTATTGCGGGTGCGCGGCATAGAAAAACCCGCGCCAGCCCTGCCAGCGCGGGTTTCCCAAACAGCGGTTTTCGAAAGCTTGGGAAGCGCTGGACTTAAGCCACGGCGCTTTCAAAAGCATTCGGCGTCGTGTCTTTCAGATAGACGAGCGATTCCTTCGCCTTGCCCACCAGGGCGGCGAAAGCCTGCGGCTCGTGGATCGCCATGTCCGAAAGAACCTTGCGGTCGATCTCGATGCCGGCCTTGTTCAGGCCGTCGATGAGGCGGCCATAGGTCAGGCCGTGCTCGCGCGCGGCGGCGTTGATGCGCTGGATCCACAGGGCGCGGAAATTGCGCTTGCGGTTCTTGCGGTCGCGATAGGCATATTGCAGCGACTTCTCGACCGCCTGCTTGGCGATGCGGATGGTGTTCTTGCGGCGGCCGTAAAAGCCCTTGGCGGCTTTCATGACCTTCTTGTGCTTGGCGTGGGACGTTACGCCCCTCTTTACGCGTGCCATGACATGATCTCCTTAAAACTGTTCCGGGGTTTCAGCGATCAGAAACCGTAGGGCATGAACTTCTTGATGATCTTCGTGTCCGGATCGGACAGAACCATCGTGCCCCGCGCGTCGCGGATAAACTTGTTGGAACGTTTGATCATGCCGTGGCGCTTGCCGGCGGCGGCGACTTTAACCTTGCCAGTCGCGGTCACCTTGAACCGCTTCTTGACTGAAGACTTTGTCTTCATCTTGGGCATTTTGCTTCTCCATTGTTCTGGCTCACGCAGGTTTGCTGGGCAAACGGCTCGGCAAGTGCCGGATCACCGGCGGCGGCTGGAGGGCCGCATCTCGCGTCGCGCGCTGTTCAGCGTGAGCTTGTTCAGCATTGAGAACCGCCACGGCATGCCCTGCCGGACGGTTCGGGAAAGCGGCCTTATAACGGCGGTCCGCATTTCGCGCAACTGTTGTTTCGCGTGGCCACGCCCGCTCATACGGGGTCGGCAGCATGGCCTGGCCCGGCGTCAACTCCGCGATCTGACGCGCCGATATCGAGGCACGCGCTCTTGACGGCTTCGGTTGGCAAACCCGCCAAGCCGTGGCCGGGCATCTGCGTGACAATTCGGAAACAGGACTGAAAGCGCTTTGCGGACGGCCGTCGGGCGGCAGTCCGTGTTTTCTGGCCGGGAATGCGGCCGGCGTTTCTGAAGGCGGCCGCGCTCAGGCGCGCGGCGCCAGAACCATCATCATCTGACGGCCTTCGAGCTTCGGCTCGGCTTCGACCTTGGCAATCGGCTCGACTTCATCGCGCACGCGGTTGAGCAATTGCATGCCCAGCTCCATATGCGCCATCTCACGGCCGCGGAAACGCAGGGTCAGCTTGACCTTGTCGCCTTCCTCGAAGAAGCGCCGCACGGCTTTCATCTTCACCTCGTAATCATGGGTGTCGATGTTCGGACGCATCTTGATCTCCTTGATCTCGATGGTCTTCTGCTTCTTGCGCGCTTCAGCGGCCTTTTTCTGGCTCTGATACTTCATCTTGCCGAGATCGGTGATCTTGCAGACGGGCATGTCCGCATTGGATGCGATTTCGACGAGATCGAGGCCGGCTTCCTCGGCGGCGGCGAGAGCCTCCTCGAACGGGACCGCGCCGCGATTGTTGCCGTCACCGTCGATCAGCTGCACCTGTGTAGCCCGGATGTCGCGGTTGGCGCGCGGGCCTTCCTTGACTTGCGGCGGCGCTTTGAATGGTCTGCGAATGGTCGTGGTCTCCTCGAATTGTTGAACCAGCTGTAATTTTGGCAAAAGCCGACCAGCCGAGGCGTATGTCGTCTCTGCAGGCGAAGTGTCAATAGCATATAAGGACGAAAGAATCACGCCGCATGTTCCGCTTTTGCGGCAAACGGGCCTGCTTGCCCGAAGAGAAGGCCAGGAGGAGATAGACAATGTCGGACGACAAGCCGAGCTTCATCAATGTCGACGGCGCTGCCATCGCTTATCGCCGCCGGCCGGGCCGCGCGCCGGGCGCCGTCTGGCTGGGCGGCTACCGCTCGGACATGCGCGGCACCAAGGCTGAAGCGCTCGACGCCTGGGCTGCCGAAAGCGGCCATGCCTTCCTGCGCCACGATTATTCCGGCCATGGCGAATCCGGCGGCGCCTTCGCCGACGGCACGATTTCGCGCTGGCTTGGCGAAAGCCTTTCCGTCCTGCGCGCCTGCAGCGAGGGGCCGCAGATCCTCGTCGGCTCCTCGATGGGCGCCTGGATCGCCCTGCGCATGGCGCAGGAGCTGAACAAGGCCGGGGAGAGCGCGCGGCTTGCCGGCCTGCTGCTTCTGGCGCCGGCGCCGGATTTCACCGGCGCGCTGGTCGAGCCGAAGCTGAGCGACGCCAACCGGCATGATCTGGAAACGAAAGGCTATATGGAGGAGCCGTCCGGCTATTCCGACGAACCCTATATCTATACCAGGGCGCTGTTCGAGGATGGCCGCGCCAACCAGGTGCTCGACGGCATCATCGACACCCATTGCCCGGTTCACATCCTGCAGGGCAAGGCCGATCCCGACGTGCCCTACAGCCACGCCATGCGCCTGACGGAACATCTGCCGGCCGATGACGTGACGCTGTCATTGATCAGCGACGGCGACCATCGCCTGTCGCGCCCGCAGGATATCGCGCTCATTCTACGCTCTCTCGAAGGATTGATCGCCCGCACCGTTTAACCCCCGGTTTCTCCCTGAGTGCTGATTTGCGAAAAAACACTTTGGAAAACAGGGTTCTATCCGAATCCTGTTTACGTTGTCCTTGAAACGGCAAAAAGATCTTCCCATTTCGAATTCATGCAACTGCCCGGGGGTTGCACGCTCAAACAAAGGAACGGGTGACCATGACCAATACTGCACTTATCCGTCCTGCTTGGACGCCTGCGACGATTGCCCTGATGGTGGTGGGTTTCATGGTGTTTTGGCCGCTCGGCCTCGCCATGCTCGCTTATATCCTCTGGGGTGACCGGCTTGGAGACTTCAAGCGCGACGTCAACCGCAAGACCGACCATATGTTCGCCGGCTGCCGCCGTGCCTCGCGCCGTCAGGCGTATACCGGCAACGTAGCCTTCGACGACTGGCGCGAAAAGGAGCTGGAACGGCTCTCTGAGGAACGCCGCAAGCTCGACGAGATGCGTGACGACTTCGACGATTACGCGCGCGAACTGCGCCGCGCCAAGGATCAGGAGGAGTTCGACCGCTTCATGAACGAGCGCAACAAGGGTCGCAAGACCGGCCGCGGCAAGTCCGTGCCGGACGTCACGGACGAGGATTGATCGTCTGTACGCTAGTGGTCTGACCGAAACAGATGGGTACCATCTGTTAGGATCGCACCACTAGATAAACAGTCGGAACGGCATCTCCCGCGAGGTGCCGTTTTTCTTTTTCAGCATCCTTCACAGCGAATCGTTTTAATCTCCTCCTCATGCCGCTCGGATTTCTCAAGATGATTGGGCTCAGGGTTGCGACGCCGCCGGCGGAGCGGATGCATCGCGTTGCTGGCCGCGAACTGCCGCTGCGCATCGTCGAAAACGCCCGCGCCAAGCGGCTCACCTTGCGCATCGAGCCCGGCGGCAAGGGTTTGCGCGTGACCGTGCCGCGCGGCCTTTCCCGTTCGCGCGAGGTGGACGAGTTTCTAGCCCGTCATGCCGGCTGGCTCGAGGAGCGGCTGAAAAAACTGCCCGAGCGGCCGCTGGTGCGGCCGGGCATCAAGGTGCCGGTCCGCGGCGTCCCGCACCTGATCGTCCACGAACCGGGTGGCCGGGGTGCGGCCGATACGGCCATGCGCGACGGCGCGCCTGTGCTGGTCGTGCGCGGCGACATTCGCCATCTGCCGCGCCGGGTCTCCGATTTCCTCAAGCGCGAGGCCAAGCGCGACATCGAGGCGCTGGTCGCCAAGCACACGGTGGCGCTGGGCAAGCGCGCCCGCGCCATCCGCTTTCGCGACACCAAAAGCCGCTGGGGCTCCTGCACCTCCGACGGCGTTCTGTCCTTCTCCTGGCGCATCATGATGGCCCCGCCGCCGGTGATAGACTATCTCGTCGCCCACGAAGTCGCGCATCTGAAGGAGATGAACCACGGCGCGCGCTTCTGGAAGGTCTGCCGCGAACTGTGCCCGGAGACCGACCGCTGCAAGGACTGGCTGAAGCGCAACGGCACCGCGCTGCAGGCGATCGGGTTTGAGTGATCGAGCCTTGGGATCGCGTCAAGCGCCCTCGTGGTTCGACAAGCTCACCATGAGGACTATTGAGAGGTTCCTGCGCGTTCGCAAATCGACATCGGCATGGAGTATCAGTATTTCAACAGCCCTCATGGTGAGCTTGTTGAACCACAAGGGCGCTTGGCACCTGCCTCGCCAAGCGTGTCCTCTCCTCGACTCCGCCGTCTTTTCATGCCACTTCCCCCTGATGACGTTCGACATCAAGATATGCGGCCTGAAGACGCCGGAAGCGGTTGCCGCCGCGCTTGACGGCGGGGCGAGCCATGTGGGCTTCATCTTCTTCGAGAGGAGCCCGCGCAATGTCGCCGCCGAAACCGCCGGCATGCTGCGCCAGGCGGCGCTCGGGCGCGCCCAGGCGGTCGCGGTCAGCGTCGATGCGGACGATGCCGCGCTCGATGCCGTCGTCGATGCGATGGCGCCGGACATGCTGCAGCTTCACGGTGGCGAAAGTCCCGAGCGGGTCGCCGCCGTCAAGACGCGCTACGGCCTGCCGGTGATGAAGGCTTTTGCCATCCGAGACGCGGCCGACCTGGCGCGGATCGCACCCTATCGCGGCGTCGCCGACCGCTTCCTGTTCGACGCCAAGCCGCCGAAAGGGGCCGAGCTTCCAGGCGGCAACGGCATCCCGTTCGATTGGCGGGTGCTTGCCGGCCTTGACGATGATGTCGATTACATGCTTTCCGGTGGCCTGAACGCGGGCAATATCGGCGCTGCGCTGGGCGCCGTGTCGCCAGGGGGCATCCTGGGCGGAATCGATGTCTCGTCGGGCGTGGAAAGCGCGCCGGGCGAGAAGAACCCGGATTTGATACGCGATTTCTTCCGCGCCGTGCGCACGGCGCTTGCGGCGGAAGAAAATGATGCGGCTTTGACATGAGGAGACGGCGATGAACCAGCCGGCTGAGCCCAATTCCTTCCGCATCGGCCCCGATGA